>DASPSM010000513.1:0-9250 GCA_035623955.1 Planctomycetaceae bacterium | reverse complement strand
TCGGTCTTCTTGGGATTGTTGGTCAGCACGCGGACCTTGGTGAGGCCAAGATCTTTGAGGATTTGCGCCCCGACCATGTAATCGCGCTGGTCGGCCTTGAATCCCAACCGATGGTTGGCTTCGACCGTGTCGAGTTCTTCGTCCCTTTGGAGTTTATACGCTTTGAGCTTCGCCAGCAGGCCAATCCCTCGCCCCTCCTGGGGCAGGTAGACAACGGCACCGACCCCTTCTTTGTAGATCATCTCCATCGCCATCTGCAGTTGGGCGCCGCAATCGCACTTCAGCGACTCCAGCACGTCCCCTGTGAAACATGACGAATGCATGCGGACCAGTGGGGGTTTCTCCGCTCCCGCAAGATCTCCCCAAACGATGGCCAGCGGCTCCTGGTCCTCGTGAGCGACGCTGTAGGCGATCACGGTCGGCGTGCCGTAGTTCTTTGTCGGCAGCGGAACTTCGACCTCGCGCTTGATCAGTTGTTCTCGCGCGCGGCGGTAACGGATCAGGTCTTCGATCGAAACGATCGGAATCCGGTGCTCGGCCGCAAGCTCTTGCAGCTCCGCCATGTTGGCCATTCCCAGGTGCTGCTGGCTGCAAACTTCAATCAGCGCGCCGACCGGCCGCAGCCCAGCCATCTTCAAAAGATCGACGGTCGCCTCGGTATGACCAGCCCGGCGCAACACCCCCCCTTCTTTCGCCAAAAGCGGCGAGACATGTCCGGGCTGCACGAAATCGGCCGGCGTGGACCGCGAATCAGCCAGGGCCCGGATCGTCTTGGCCCGGCTGGCGGGGCTGACACCCGTGCCCGCTTCGCGGTGGTCGACCTGAATCAGAAACGGCGTCTTATGCGGCGCCGTGTTGCGGTCGGACGCCACGGCGTGACTTAAGTTCAGCCGATCGGCCGATTCCTGCGTCAGCGGCACGCAAAGCCAACCCCGCCCCGTCCTCAACATGAAGTCGACAGTCTCGGGAGTAATTGTCTCCGCGGCGCACACCAAATCCCCCTCATTCTCTCGGTCGAGCGCATCGGCCACGATCACGAGCTTGCCGTGGCGCAAAGCTGTCAGAGCTTGTTCGATCGAGCTTGCAGTCATCGACGTTGCGTTGATATTGAGATCCCGGGCGTCGGCAATCCGGCAGGACAAGCTGCCGGATTATGTCTCTTGATTTTAGGCAACCGGCAGATGGCGGGAAACGGCTGCGGCTCCCGCCTCCCCTTCACTTCCGAGCCGGGGTCCGAAACAATAGCCGGCCATGACCCAACCGGCTACGACTGCAGGCGAACGCCACAAGGTGTTGATCCTGGGGGCCGGAATCAGCGGCTGCTCCGTGGCGCGCGAACTGGTGCTCAACGGAGTTGACGTCTGGCTCGTCGAGAAGAACGATATCGTCTTCGGCGCGACGTCGCGCGCCTCGCGGCTGATCCACGGCGGCCTGCGGTATCTCGAATACGCCGACTTTCACCTCGTCCGCGAGTCGCTGGCGGAGCGCACGCGGCTGTGCAAACTGGCGGGGCATCTCGTCGAACCTTTGCGGCTTTACATCCCCGTCGCCGAACGCACCAGCGGGTTGATTCAGTCGGGGCTGAACTTCGTTGGCGCGACGCGGTCGTCGTTTTTGAGTTGGCTTACGCGACCATTGCAGCATAAGAGCGAGCGCGGCTTGTGGGCCATCGAGATTGGGCTGACGCTCTACGACCGTTTTGCGGCGGATCCGCAGATGCCGCCCCACACGATCCACGAGCTGGGCGAGCCGGGCGTCCCTCAACTCGATTGCTCGCGGTTCCGCTGGCTCTGCGGATATAGCGATGCGCAAATGCGGTTTCCCGAGCGCTACTGCGTGGCCCTGCTCGAAGATACGCGGCAAATCGCTCTCAGCAGCGGTGTCGACTTTCGGCTCTTCACGTATTCGCAGGCAAACTTCGTCGGCGAGACTGTGAAAGTGACCGACTCTCATGGCCGGGAGTTGGAAATCAGCCCTGCGATTGTCGTCAACGCGACCGGCGCGTGGGGGGACCTCACGCTCGGCGAGCTGCAGGTGCCGGCGCCGCGACTTTTCGGCGGCACCAAGGGGAGTCACTTCGTCAGCCACCAGGCGGCCTTGAAACAAGCCATCGGGCCAGCGGGCGTCTATGCCGAGGCAGCCGACGGCCGTTTGATTTTTGTCCTGCCGCTCGGAGACGCAGTTCTCGTCGGCACGACCGACGAGCGATTCGACGCCCGGCCGGAAACGGCTGTCGCGTCCGATGCCGAGCTGACCTATCTGATCTCGACCGTCAACGAGCTGTTCCCGGACGTCCATCTGTCGCACGGCGACGTGACGTTGACCTATAGCGGCGTGCGCCCCTTGCCGTACGTCGGCGACGCCTCCGAGGGGTCGATCTCGCGAGACCATTCTGTCGCGGTGCACTCCCACGGACGAACGCCCGTGCTGACGTTGGTCGGCGGAAAGCTCACGACCTCGCGGGCCCTGGGCGAACTGGTGAGCGACAAAGTACTCGAGAGATTGGGCGTCACCCGCTCGGCGATGACCATCGGCCGTTACCTGCCCGGCAGCAAGAACCTGCCGGAAGACGCTGCCGAGCGCGAACAGCAGAAACGGGAAGTGGCTTCTCAGTTCGGATTGAACCTCGAGCAGGTTGCGGCCATTTGGGAATTGTGCGGCACGTTGACCGCCGAGATTCTGCGAACGCAACAATCGGCCGATGCCGACCCCCGCCGGCTGGAGAATCTCAGCGGCAGCGCGCTGCCGCGAACATACGTGCGCTGGGTGATCGAGCACGAACGAGTGGAGCGGCTTGAGGATCTGATCGAGCGCCGGCTGATGGTGCTCTACCAACCGCAGCTCTCTCGACGCACCGTCGAGGAATTGGCCGATCTTTTGGTCGAGAGCGGTCGCCTTGCCGCGGCTGAGAGACCCGCCGCGGTGGACCGCGCGATCGCTAACGTGGCGAGCATCTACGGCCGCAGGTTGTAGGGTGTGCCAAGGCCGCCTCGGCCGCCAGCACACCATCTTCAATGCTGCTGGTAACCGCCTGGACTGGTGTGCCCGCGTCCGCCGGCGGCGGACTTGTCACACCCTTCCAAGCCCAAATCAGGCGACGATTTGATGAACGACCTGGCCATGCACGTCCGTGAGCCGCATGTCGCGCGAGCTGAAGCGGAAGGTCAGCTTCTTGTGATCGAGGCCCAGCAGGTAAAGCATGGTCGCGTGCAGGTCGTACATCTCGAGCTTGTTTTCGATCGCGTAATAGCCGTATTCGTCCGTCTTGCCAAAGACGAACCCAGGCTTCACTCCTCCGCCGGCCATCCAGATCGTGTAGCCGAACGGATTGTGATCGCGGCCGTCGCTCCCCTGGGCCATGGGCGTGCGACCGAATTCGCCGGCCCAGATCACGAGCGTGTCTTTCAAAAGGCCGCGCGACTTGAGATCGGTCAAAAGCCCGGCGATCGGCCGGTCGGTGGCCAGCGCGTTGAGCTCGTGCCCCTCGCGCAGGCGACTGTGCTGATCCCACCGGTCGGCGGCCACTTGCGGGCAGGTCAGTTCGACAAAGCG
This sequence comes from Planctomycetaceae bacterium, assembly GCA_035623955.1. Lineage (GTDB taxonomy): Bacteria > Planctomycetota > Planctomycetia > Planctomycetales > Planctomycetaceae > DASPSM01. The sequence goes on along the minus strand of DASPSM010000513.1, from coordinate 5,698 downwards.
GACGCCGCGCTCGATCAGCCGGCGGGCGACCAGGCATTGGTGCGCGTAGTTGCGGGTTTTTTCGAACGGCTCGAACATGCCGTAAAGTTCTTGCGTGGCTCGCGACTCGCGCGAAACGTCCATCAGCTCGGGGACGGCCGTCTGCATCCGGAACGCCAGCTCGTAATTGCGGATGGCCGATTCGATGGCGTCGCTGGGGCCCGTCCGCGTCAGCGCGGCCGCATCGAGGCGGCGCATGAGATCGAGCTCCCGACGCTGCAGCGCAGGCGGTGTGTCGCTGCTGCGAAGGTCGGCGACCGGATTGGCGCCCCGTTTGAACACCGAGCCCTGAAATGTGGCAGGCAAGAAGCCGTTGTGAAAGCACTCCAGCCCGCCCGGCGGAATCAGATCGCCATTGAGCACCACGAAGCCGGGCAAGTCACGGCACTCGGTCCCCAGCCCGTAAAGCACCCACGAGCCCATGCTGGGACGGCCCACCTGCCCGAAACCCGTGTGCAAGAAATAGTTGGCGTTGGTGTGCTCGGAGAATTGCGACGTCATCGATCGCACGACGCACAATTCGTCAACGCAGCGGGCGATATTCGGCAAAAGTTCGCTCACGTCGAGGCCGCTCTCTCCGCGTTTAGAGAATTTCCATGGCGATTTGAGCGTCGTGCCGACGTTGTCGAACTGCGTCGGCTGCACCTTCATCTTGAACGGCAGGCCATGCTCGCGATCGAGCCGCGGCTTGGGATCGAAGGTGTCGACCTGCGACGGGCCGCCGTCCATGTAGAGAAAGATGACGCGCTTGGCCCGCGCGGGAAAATGACCGGGACGGGCCTCGAGCGGATCGGCCGAATTGCCGGCCGTCGCATAGTTCTTCTCGCACAACAGTGCCGAGAGCGCAACAGCGCCAAAACCGCTTGCCGCCCGCTGCAAGAGCGCTCGGCGCGACAATGTTGATCCAAGAGCGGGCGTTAGACGCTGCATCTGGAATTCCAAGCCAACCGCCGGCGCTGCGTTTGCCCGGCGACCCGCGGGTCGACACCTAGTATCACAGACTCAGAGCGTCCGCATCAATTCTCAAGCTGCGCTAGCCTCCGGCGATTGCCCCCACGATCAGAAAAGGCTCCTCCCCCGTGGCGACGGCCGCCGGAAGCGGCGTTTCCGGCGCCTCATGCGAGAGATCCTGATTGCAGGCGAAAAATCGAAGGAACGGACGGCGCTTCTGGGTGCCGTGCTCGCGGATCGTGCCGCGCAGCATCGGATAGCGGGCCTCGAGGGCGTCGAGGACCGAACGCTGCGTCACCGCCCCGTCAACCTCCAACTCCACCTCGGCTCCAAGTTGCGCGAGTTTGCGCAAATGGGGCGGGAGCACGACTCGAACCTTCATGACAGCGTCTGAACTTCGACGGAGAGGACCGCCGGGAAATCGCGGACGATGGGGGCCCAGCTCTCCCCGGAATCGCTCGAAGCGTACACTTGCCCGCCCGTCGTCCCGAAATAAATGCCGCACGAATCGAGTGAATCAACGGCCATCGCGTCGCGGAGCACGTTCACATAGCAATCGCGCTGCGGCAGGCCGTGGGTGAGCGGTTCCCACTCGTTCCCGCCGCATCGGCTGCGATAGACGCGCAAGCGGCCGTCGGGGGGATAGTGCTCGGAGTCGCTCTTGATCGGCACGACGTAGATCGTCTCGGGCTCGTGCGCGTGAACGTCGATGCAAAAGCCGAAGTCGGTCGGCAAATTCCCGCTCACTTCCCGCCACGAGTCCCCCGCGTCGTCGCTGCGCATCACGTCCCAATGTTTTTGCATGAAGAGGACATCAGGCCGCGAGCGGTGCAGGGCGATGCGGTGAACGCAATGGCCCACGTCTGCGGTTGGATCGGGAATGTGCTCGGACCGCAAGCCCTGATTGATCGGTTGCCAGGTTTGGCAACCATCTTCCGTCCGGAAGGCTCCGGCGGCCGAGATCGCGATGAAGAGCCGCTCGTGATCGCTCGGGTCGATCAGAATCGTGTGCAGGCACATGCCGCCGGCGCCGGGCTGCCATCGAGGGCCCGACCCGTGCTCGCGCAGCCCCGGCAGCTCCTCCCAATTGGTTCCGCCATCGCGCGAGCGAAAGATGGCCGCGTCCTCGACCCCCGCGTAGACCGTCTCCGGATCGGTCAGCGACGGCTCGAGATGCCAGACGCGCTTGAACTCCCACGGGTGGGGCGTGCCGTCATACCACTGATGCGTGCCGGCGACGCCCGCATAGGTAAACGTGTTCCCGACGGGCTGCCAGGTCTCGCCGCCGTCGTTCGAGCGCTGAATCACCTGTCCGAACCAGCTACTTGACTGCGACGCGTAGAGCCGATTCGGGTCGGCCGGCGAGCCCTTCACATGGTAGATCTCCCAGCCGCCAAAGTGCGGGCCCGAGACGTCCCACTTCTCGCGCTTGCCGTCCGACGTCAGGACGAAGGCCCCTTTGCGCGTGCCGACAAGAACACGGACCCCGCTCATGGACGCTCCTTTCGGTCAGGCCGACCGCAGCGATTGTACTGCAGGCGTTAGTTCGAGTGGCCGGCAACTTCGGCCCGAATTTCGGTAGGAAGCCCCGGCAGTTCGAGCACGGGCCGAACCTCAACGGTTCCTTTGCGGGCCGCGGGGATGCGGGTCGCGATGTTGATCGCCTCGTCGAGATTGGCGGCTTCGATCAGAAAATATCCGCCGAGTTGTTCACGCGTCTCGGCAAACGGACCGTCGGTCACGAGCCGTTTGCCGTCGCGGACCCGCACGCTCGTCGCAGTCGCAACGGGATGCAGCGGGCCGGCGGCGAGATACTGGCCGGCTGCGTTCAGGTCGTGTGTGAGCTGAGTCGACTCGACGAAGCAATGCTCTCGCTCGTCCTGAGTCCACGATTGCTCATCCGAGTAAATCAAGAGCAGATATCTCATGATTTGCGCCTTTGCCGGAGGACAGGAAGCCTTCAAGGAGCGACGTACACCAGCCACTCGACGCCGAATCGATCCGTGAGCATGCCGAAGCTGGGCGTGAAGAAAGTCTTGCTGAGCGGCATCTGCACCGATCCTTGATCGGCGAGGGCGTTGAAGCACCGGTCGGCCTCGGCGGGAGTCGCCACCGTGAGGGAAAGCGAAAAGCCCTGGAGAGCCAACTTTCCCGGCTCGCGGCCATCCGAGGCGTGCAGCGTCGACTTCCCGATCGTAAAGGTCGAGTGCATGACCTTGTTCTCCCAGCCCGGCGCGACGGCTCCCGGCGGAAGCGGATCGGGCGAGTCCTTGTACCGCATCAGCATATTGATCTCCGCGCCGAGGGCCTTCTTGTAGAACTCGAGAGCCTCGTCGCAACGACCCTGGAAGAAGATGTAGGGGCGAACTTGCATCGATGGTCCCTTCTGGTAATCGGTTGCAACAGAACAAGAAATCCCGGACTAATGTGTGCCGGACGCCTGCGCCCTCAGCCGCGCCACCTTTTCTCTCATCGCGGGAGTGAAATTCTCTCCGAAGTCGTCGGCCTCGAACAGCTGGCGGATTTCGAGCTCGGTCTCCTGCATCGGAGCGCGCTTCACCCAGTTGATCGCCTCTTGCTTCGACTTCACATTGAACAACCAGTAGCCGGCAATCAGCTCCTTGGTTTCGGCGAACGGACCATCGGTCACGGTCGTTTTGCCGCCCGAAAACTTGACGCGTGCCCCTTTGGAGCTGGCATGGAGCCCTTCGCCCGCGAGCATGACTCCGGCTTTCACGAGCTGCTCGTTGTAGTCCAACATTTTGGCGTGCAGTTCCGGGCTGGGCAGCGCGCCCGACTCGCTGTGCTTGTCGGCTTTGACGATCACCATGAATCGCAAGGTCTTGCCTCCTGATAGCTTGCGCGGGGCGATGTCGTGCGCCTCGCAACCGTTTCAATGCCGCTTTTCATGAATTGGTCGTTCGGTGCGGGCGTCGATCGACAGTTCCGCCGAGAAATTTTCTTCAAGAGCTTAGTCGGCGAGCTCGTTGATCCTCCGCTGCAGAAATCGCCGCTCGGGTTCCTGCTTCGCCAGGTCGATCGCCTGCTGGTAGGCGGCCCGCGCGTCGGCGGTCCGACCGAGCCGCCGACAGAAATCGGCCCGCGCCGCGTGGGCCAGGTGGTAATCGCCCAGGTCGCCCCGCGCCAGGATCGCATCGATCAATTCCAATCCAGCCGCTGGGCCGTCGCGCATCGCGACCGCGACAGCCCGGTTGAGCTCGATGACGGGCGAAGGCGCGACTTGCAGCAGGAGTTCGTAGAGCCCGACGATTCGAGCCCAATCGGTCGCCGCCGGTTGCGGCGCTTCGGCATGAGCTGCCGCGATCGCCGCCTGCAGCACGTAGGGTCCGACTTGTGGAGCGGCCAGCGCATCGGTCACCAAGGCGACGCCCTCCTGAATCTGATCGCGCTTCCAAAGCGTGCGGTCCTGATTCTCCAACAGGATCAGCTCGCCGCCGGGCGAAGTCCGCGCGGCCCGACGCGATTCGTGGAGCAGCATCAGCGCCAAGAGCCCCTTCACCTCCGCCTCGGGCAACAGCTCCAAGAGCAGGCGTCCGAGACGGATGGCCTCGCCCGACAAGTCGGGCCTCGTCAAAGAGTCGCCCGCGCTGGCCGTGTAGCCTTCGTTGAAAACGAGGTAAATCACGTGCAGCACGGCGTCCAAGCGGTCGGGCAGCTCCTCGCGGTCCGGGACCTGATAGGGAATGCGCGCGGCACGGATTTTCGCTTTGGCTCGAACGATTCGCTGCGCAAGCGTCGCAGGGGCCGTCAGAAACGCATGGGCGATCTCTTCCGTGGTGAGGCCGCAAACTTCCCGCAGGGTGAGCGCGATCTGCGCCTCCCGCGGCAAGGCCGGGTGGCAACAGGTGAAGATCAGTCGCAGGCGATCGTCCTCGACCGAGACTTCCTCGGGTCCCGCCGCTTTCCGCAGATCGTTTTCGAGCCGTTCCGACAGACTCGCGAGCGAGGCGTCTTGGCGGGCGCGGCGCCGGATTGCGTCGACCGCCTTGAATCGGCCGGCCGAGACGAGCCACGCGCGCGGATTTGCGGGCACCCCGTCGCGTGCCCATTGCTCGACGGCCGAGGCGAAAGCCTCGGAGAGCGCCTCTTCCGCCAGGTCGAAATCGCCCAACAGACGGATCAACGTGGCCAAGACGCGCCGAGACTCGGACCGGTAGACGGCGTCCACCGTCTCGCGCGCGTTCGCAGCGACATCTTCGGGCATCGCGGGGTTTAAATCAGAAGAGCATCAGACCGCGTCGGCGCGGTTCGCACCGCCGCAACGAGGAACTGTGCTTGGGGCTCAGTACGGCACAATGGTAGCGTGCCGTCGACGCGGCTGCGACAAACAGGCAGCGCGCGGGCTAGATAGGACGGCCGGTTGAGCGTCGAACTTCGGATGGACAATCCGCGCTACTGCGTTGCGATTACAGCTGCAAACAGCCGTCCATCCGTGTGCCACGGGTCGCCGCCGCCATTCTTCCCCTCGAGCGTCGTGTGGAAGCCGTCGACGATATCGAGAGATTCCAGCCCGCCCGTCTGCTCAAGGTCGATGAAAAGATAATCGCGTTCGGCATCGATGTCGGGGGCCGTATGGTGCGTGATCTGCCCCGTGCGGTGGCTGAAGCCCACGCTTTTGTCGTAAGTCGCCGCGCCAATCCAGACCGCGCGATCCTCTTCATCGGTCGTCGGAGCCCGCCAGAATCGC
>DASPSM010000510.1:0-3413 GCA_035623955.1 Planctomycetaceae bacterium | reverse complement strand
CGCCGGGTTGACGCCCAAAAGCGCGTCGCCCGCCGCGAGCGATAATCCCCAGTAACACAGGCAGGCGATCCCCTGCGGATCGTCGGTCGGATGGTTCGGCTGCAGCCGCGACGAGAGCGTGCCGGGCGCGCCCAACAGCGTACGGGCCCGCGTCGGCCGGTTGCACTTGCGCGCAATAAAGATCAGCTCGTGCACATCGCAGAGCTTAGCGACGGCCGCCGCCGTCACCCCGGTCAATCCGCGGCCCATGCGATCGACTTCCAGGCTCGACGCACCCAGCAGGCGATCCTTCAATTCGCCGAGACTCAGCGACGCAACGGAACCAAACACGTCGAGATCGACGTCGTAATTGACGCGCATCACACTGTCGACGCGGCCGCGATCGTCGGTGAGTGGGTGCTCGTAGATGTGCTCGAGCGTCAAATCCGACAGGGCGCTGCGGGCCGCCTCGCGAAGATCCTCGCTCTCCGCTGCCAGGCCCGCCTGCCGGTCGCCCGCCTTGCTGTAGTCCGCCGCGCCGAGCAGCCTCTTGAGCCCGACAAACTGCACGTCGCGATCGATTAGCCGCGCCGAGTAGACGCGATCGGGTTTTGGGGCCGGCACGCGGATTTCGTTCAAGGGAGTCAATTCGCGCATCATACGCCTTGGGTGCTCGACCCAATCAGTTCATTCCATAAAACGAAACCGGCACCGCGTGATTGCAGAGCTTGCCGATCTGCACGAAGCGGGCCTCGAGTGGCTCGATTTCGTCGAGCACGATCAGCTTGACCGTCGTCGACCCCCATTGCGAGACATAACCTCCAAGGGCCTTGCCGACGTTCTCGCGTACCAGCAGCACAAGGGGAGCAGGCAAATTTGCAGTTCGCAGAGCAGAACCGATTCGTTCGCCCAGGCCGCGAACTGCGGATGCATCAGATTCGGTGAGCGTCACGACCAGGCAGCCGCCGACAGCATTTGGGCCGATCAGTTGCAAAATATCTCGGATCTGCTCCGCTGTCGAATCGGAGGTGATTCTCCCCAGGATCGGAACGTCTCGCACGGGAAGCAGATTGGGTTCTGGCAGATAGACCGTGCTTCCCGAAACCTGCGTGGCATAGAGCAAAAGTCCGTAGACGGTCGCCCTCCCGCAATCCAGAAGCGCCGCTCCGCTCAGCCGCGCGACCCAGCGCGGATTGGCGGCAATTCGCTGAGCCAGATCGATCCCCAGGTCTCCGAACTGTGTCGTGCCGGGCAAAGGCTCACTCCGCAGTATCTTGTAAACCAGCTCTCCGACGCCCCCCGACAGGCAATACATCGGCGGCTCGCGCAGCTCGCTGAGTGGATTGAACGCCACCTGCTCGTGGAGGTGAGCAACCGGTTGCTCGAACTGGACCCGGTTGCCGGCGAGGGCCCACTCGAGCAGGTCCAGCTGCCAATCGAGAATCGCGTCGCGCTGTTGTGGCGACAGCAAATCACCGGGTCCTGCTGCAATCGCCAAGTGGTCCAGCAGGGCCTGCGCATATCGCGACAATTCGACGACGCGATAACTCCCCGGCTCGACCTCGACGTGGCGGGCGCCGACAAACAGCGAACCCGTGCGCAGGACTTCGCCCCCTTTGCCAAGCGCGATGTTCGTCGTCCCGCCCCCGATATCGACATTAATGACCCAGCGATCGGGATGGTCCCGCGACAGAGTTCCGGCGTTAGCATGAAAGGCCAGCCACGCTTCCAGGCACGGATCGCCCGCCGTGGCAACCAGCGCATCGCTCAGCCGCGAGCGGATCAGCTTGATCAGGGCGGGAGAGTTCGGCTGCTGCGCTGCTAGCCCCGTGACGAGGGCACCGCCGCCAAAGATCTCTTCCCCGTCCTCCCGCGTCGCAGCCAGCCACTCGTCGAGATAACCTTCGAGGCGACCTTCGTCGAGGCCATCGTCGACAAACGGAGTGAAGACGATTGGAGAGCTATAGCATTCGCGGACATCGGAGAACTCATGTCGACCGGTGACCGCGTTTCGAGCGAGCCGAGCGGTCGCCGCGATGCAGCGACTGGTCGTCGTGCCGAAGTCGAGCCCCACCAGTCGGACGTCTGCCATCAATTTTGACTCGCCGGTGTTCAAGCCGGTGGTGAGCGCAAACGCTTCGTCACTCTGCGGACACGGTCGGTGCCGTTGTCGCGGGTAAGGACTCGGACGCCGTAGAAGTAGAAACTGTCTCGACCGGCCGGCGTACCGTGCGCCGGTGCATTTCCAACAGGGAAGCCGGCGGTCCCTGAAAGCGGCGCCTCATCACGCCGAACCAGAAGGCCGCCGTGAGCCCGCACGCGCCCAGCACGATCCAGCCCGCTTTTTCGTTCGGCGGCTGGATGCCGATCACGAGCAGAAACGCGCACCCAACCAGGCAGATTACCGCCAACGGCTGATACCAGCGGCCCAGGCTCCAAGGCCCCATCTCGGTCCATGTGCGTCCGTAAGCGAGCAGCCCCAGCAGCGTCGGCAGTCCATACGAGAGGTAAAGCAGGATCGCGCACGCGCTCGCGAGGGTCGTGTAGATCGGCGTGTAAATCGTGAGGACCACCGCCCAGGCAGCAGTCGTCCAGATGGCGATCGCGGGCGAGCCATACCGCGGGTTGACCCGGCACAAGGTCCGCGACCAGGGCAGCCCGCCGTCGCGCGCGAAGGCGTACGCCATCCGCGAAGCCGACGTGACGCACGCCAGCCCGCAGACGTACTGGGCGACCGCGATGGCGAACACGAAGACGAGAACCAGCCACGGCGGCAAAACGCTCCGCAGAATCCAGTGAAAGGCATTCTCGCCTTGAGCGACCGCCTCGTTCATGTTGGGGATCGCTAACACGACCGCGGCCAGCATAATCCAGCCGAAGATGGCCGAAACAAGCACCGATCGGATGATCGCTCGAGGCACGTGATGCGCGGCTCCAACGGTTTCTTCAGCGGTGTGGGCTGACGCGTCGAAGCCCGTAATCGTGTAAAGCGGCAACATGAAACCCAATGCAAAGAGCCAGGCAATGTTGCCGCTCTGAGGCCACACGGCGTTCCCCACAGGTTGCCCGCTGTAGTTGGAAAACGTGACGAGACGGCCAAACTCCAAGCGGGAGGCACAGACCAGCAGGACGATGGTCAGAGCACCGGCCACCAGCAGGATCCAATAGCCGCTGAAATCGGTCAGCCGCGTTGTCAACTTGATGCCCCAGTGATTCAGGAGCGCCTGCGAGAACGTGATTGCCGCGACGATCGCCGTCTGCAGCAGGAGCAGCGTGGTGTCGCTGGGCGCCCCCGGCTTGTAGCCCAGAAACGGAGCCAGAGCCTGAAACGTGAACTGATAGGCTCCCACGTTAACCGCCGCGACGACCGCGATCAGAGCAAACAGATTGAACCAGGCGGTCACCCAACCCCAGCCGCGATCGCCCAGAATCGA
>DASPSM010000502.1:0-8502 GCA_035623955.1 Planctomycetaceae bacterium | reverse complement strand
GTCGAGATCGGTCGCTGCGGGGACGACGAATTCGATATCGGAGGACCCGGAACCCGTCCGAGTCTTCTCTGTCGCGGGACCGGCCTGCGCCAGCGCGCCCTCCCAGCCGCGATCGTCGGACGCGGCCGGCTTCCCGGAGTCGCTTTCGAGCCACTTCCACGATTGCGGCTTGCTGACCCACGAGTAGATCAGGCCCAGGACGATCAGCAACGTGCCCATCCGCAAGAGCGCGGACGTCGGGTCGGAGGCAAACGGACCGAAGGCTCTGTTTCGACGGCGGCGGCGCATCGGTCGGCTCACTTGGCCCGATCGGTCCCGGACATTTCGACAAAGCTGATCTTACGCAGTTGCTGCCCGTCGGCTGTTTTCTGTCGCGTGCAGACGTCGATCACTTTCATCAGCTCTTCGTAGCGCAAGTCTGGGGCGACGCGGATGACGATCTGCTCGAACGGGCTGCCTTCGATCGCGAATGCCTCGTGAAGCTTCTGATCGAGCTTGTGGAGGTTGGCCTGATCGGCCGGACCCTGGAAGGCGACTCGCAGCTCGACTTGCACGCTCGACACGTCCCCTTCGGCATCGGCAAAGACGCTGACTTCGAGGGTCTTGGCGGTCGTGCCGCTGGCTTCGGCCGCCTCTGCGACGTCGGGCCGCTCGGCTTGCACGTTGGTGGCCGGAACGGCGGGGGGCAGATGCAGCGAGAGCTGGCCTTCGATCGGCGACGGCCGGAACGTCAGGATGAAAAACGCCAAAAGCTGAAAGGCCATGTCGAGCATGGACGCCAGATTGAGCTCAACCTCGGCTTTCGATCGCGAGAGTCGGCGGCGCATCTTACGAGCCCTCCCGCCGATTCATGGCTTTGAGCGCGAACTTGCGATAGTTGTGATTCTGACAGGTCTTGATGACCTCGTTGAGCAGCTTGAACGGCGTGGCCTTGTCGGCACGGATCACGACCATCGTCGGCAGCTCTTCGCCCGGCTTGAGCGGCGTTCCTTTCGATTTGAGGCGGGCTTCCTCCTGTCGGGCTTCATCCGCAATGTACGGTCCCGGATCGCGTGGTGTCCCGTAAACATGCAGCACGCCCTTTGCGTCGATGTTGAGGATCAGCAGATCCTCCTGCCCTTTTGTGTCGAGCGGTCGGGCCGAGCCGAGCACGGGAAGTTCCAGCGACTGATCGAGGGCAGCGTCCTTGAAGTTGATCACCAGCATGAAAAACGTGATCAACTGAAAGACCATGTCCAACAGCGGCGTGAGATTCGGCTGGGCCGCGGAGAGATCGGAAGAAGTTCGAGCCATCACGAGCTTCCGAACAAAGATCGAGGCGCTGAAGCGCGCTCGGCTTATCTATCGTGGGATTTCCCTATTGGCCCGGCGTCGATCCGATCGGTCCGGAGGTCGGCTTCGTCCGCAGAAGCGCGTTGGTGCGGCGGATGAACTCGTCGGCTGCCAGCATCGTGGCCGTGCTGATCGAGGAGACGCGGTTACGGAAATAGGCGAAGAAGAAGATCGCGGGTACTGCCAGGCCGACCCCTTCGAACGTCAACACGAGCGCTTCGGAGATTCCGCCCGCCACCTGGCTGGCCTTGAGCTGCGTATCGGACATGGCAATGGCGCTGAAGCTCGAAATCATCCCTTTGAGCGTTCCCAACAGGCCGATCATCGGGCCCAGCGTGCCGACGACGGCCAGCATGCTGATCTTGGTCTCCATTTCGACGACGAGCGTCTCGCCCACGCGCTCCATTGCGTCGCGGGCCTCGACGAGGCCTTGAGGAAGTTCGGCCAGGCCCGCCGTCAAGACCGTGCTGAAGAACGAGTCATCCCCCTTCACCAGCTTATAGACTCCCATGAAGTCCTTGGCCTTCAACAGCGTCTCGCATTGTTGAAGGATTTCGGGCGGGGCCGCGACCTCCATCCGCATGTCATAGTAGAGATGCAGGATCTTGGCGACGAAGTAGATCGACAGCACCAACAGCACGGCCCCGATCCAGCCCGACGTCTTGATCAGCCAGACCAGCACGCTTTCGCTCGGCGGGGGGGCCGCTTCGGATTCGGAGCCGCCAGACTGTGCGGGAGCCGGCGGGGGACTTGCGGCCGGCGCAGAGGCCTTTCCCTTGGCGGCCTGCTGAGCGTTGACGGCAAGCGGACCGACCGCGGCGAAATAGCCCCAAACGGCAATGGCCACGCCCAGCCACCACAGGCTGCGCTTCCAATCCGGTTGTCGAGTCATATTCATCCTCATTCAGGGCGCAGCCTGCTTCCTTGTAGCGATTCGATGTTTGGGCCGGCGCTCGCGCGAAAGGAACTGGAAGACCTGCCCGACCTCTCCAATTAATACCGCTCCAATTAATACCGCGGTTGGCTCGCCAGATTCCACACGGCCGGTCAAAAAGCTGCGGATTTCGCCGGAAAACGCTCGCGATACGCCGATTGGCGGGGCCGATTCGAGTCTAACCCTCGGATTTCGAGCATGTCAACTTGCGGCGAATTAGCTGCGTGCTCTGTGGCGATCGCCTTGCTTGCGAGCGCGCAGGGCCGCGGTCAGAATCGCTCGTCGGAAACTGATAGGTCGCCCCGCACGCCTCCAGGAAATCGCTGGATTTCTCTTTTCAGGAAGAACGTTTTATGTCCGGCCAACCCGCCCGCCCCGTGATCGCCCACATGGTTTATTTCACATTGAAGGACTCTTCGCAGGCGGCCCAGCAAAAACTCGTGGACGACTGTCACCGGTATCTGAAATCGGCACCCGGGATCATTTACTTCGCGGCCGGCCTGCGCGTCCCTGACTTGACGCGTGGGGTCAACGTCCAGGATTTTCACGTCGGCCTGCACGTGGTCTTCGAGAGCCGCAAGGCGCACGACGATTACCAGGTCAGCGAGACCCATCTGCGGTTCATCGCCGAGAACAAGGACAACTGGACGCAGGTTCGCGTCTTCGACTGCAACGCTTGATGGGCGGCAAAGCCGACTCGCAATCTGGATAAACGCGCAATCAGACCACGACTTTGTCGTTGATGGTGCGGCTGGCGAATGTCAGACGGGCTGAGCCGATGTTGAGGGCGGCGGGCACCGGCGATTGTGTGCCGCCGACCTCGAGAATTCCTTCGGAAGTCTTTTCGACTTCGATCGAGACGCCCAGCCCGCGGCCGATGCTGAAGTTTTCCCCTGGCGCCGCGCCGTCGAGGACGCGCGAAAACTCGAAGGTGGCATAAACGGGACGGTTTCCCGTCACGAGCGGCGGCTCAATGACCAGCGCGCCCAGTTCCCCTCGCTTGAGGGGATTTTTGTCCGAGTCGGCGAAGCGATAGATCACGAGCCGACACGTGAAGTGCTTTTGAAACAGCTCGCAGGCGGCTCGCGTCGGCCCGGCGATGCACGCCTCGACCGTAAAGGTAAACCGCCCGGCTCGGGGATTCCGCATTTCCTGGGCGAGGATCGCACGTGCGCCTTTGCTGATGCGGACCGGCTGCGGACCCGGTCGACACCCCAGGTCCGCGTGCCGCCTTTTGATGGGGCTCGCTGAGTCGTTTGCCTGCACCAGGCGCACGCCGAAACCGCATTCGTCGTCCGCAGGGAGTGGCGCCACCCGCCAGCCTTTGGGACGCGATCCTCGATCGACCGGATAGAGCGGCACCGGATCCGAGAAATCGGTGTTGAGCAACAAACTGGTGTCGAAGCGGGCGGCGCTCACGCTGCCACCGGCGGGGACGCGGTCCGCCGTGGCCACTCCGCCGCCTAAGAGAGTACGGATGGGCGAACCGAGAGTCAGTCGGCGTTCGCGCCCCTCGCCGTCGCGGAAGGTCGATTCGTGGTCGATGCCCAGCGAGTGGAACAGCGTCGCGGTCAGATCGCCCGCCGTCACGGCATCACGCGCCGGATAGGCGCCATCGCGATCGCTCGAGCCGTAAACCTGCCCCGTGCAGATGCCGGCGCCGGCCAGCGCAAAACTGAAAACGTGTCCCCAGTGGTCGCGTCCGGCGGAGTGGTTGATTTTGGGGGTGCGGCCAAATTCTCCGATCGCCACCACCAGCGTTTCGTGCAACAGGCCCCGCACTTCGAGATCCTCCAAAAGCGCGGTGAAACCCGTGTCGAACAGGGGACAGAGCACGTCCTCCAATCGGTCGGCGTTTTGGGCGTGCGTGTCCCACATCGGATTGTCGACGGCCGAATCGCCGGGCTCGCGGCACCAGTTCACGTGGACCAAGCGCACGCCCGCTTCGATCAGCCGCCGGGCCAAAAGCAGCGTCTGTCCCCATTGCGTCCGCGTGTAGCGGTCCCGGACCTTCGGCGGCTCCTCTTGAATCGCGAACGCCCTTTGCACGCGGCCCGACGTCAACAGGTCGAAGGCCTGCCCCTGAAACGTGTCGTACAGGCCGATGGTGCGACTGGCGGCCTCGGTCCTGAAGTGCCGCTCGACTTGCTCGAGCAGCGAAATCCGCCGGTTGAGCCGCAGCGGGGCGATGTCGGTGACGCGCAGCCCCTCGACCTTGTAATCGGGCCGCGACGGGTCGCCGACGAAGCGGTCCGGGTCCCATTGACGCCCCAAGAAACCGCCAGTTTGTCCCGCGGGAGTCACGTTCTCGTTGAGCCGCATGATGTCGGGCAGCCAGACCGAGGTGAGCGGCGGGAGCTTTTCGCTCGGTTTGAGCAATTTCACCAGCGAGCCAAAGTAGGGCCAATCGGTCGAGCTGATCTGCCGCGAATTGACGCCGACGTAGCGGTAGCCGGTGAGCACTTCGTAACCGCTGGCGTCGTGCAGATCGTTATCGGTGTGCAGCGAGCGGACGACCGCCAGCTTGTCGGCGATCCGCGCGATCCGGGGCAACAGCTCGCAGAACTGGATGCCCGGGATGTTGGTTTGAATCGGCTTGAAGGGGCCGCGGATTTCGGCCGGAGCCTCGGGCTTGGGGTCGAAGGTCTCGTGCTGCGGCGGCCCTCCCTGCAGCCACACGTACAAAATGTTCTTGGCCCGGCCGAACGTCGGATCGTTGACGATCCCCTTGGGCGGACCGGCGGTCTGCGACGCTCGCAGCAGATCGGGAAGCGACAACCCCAGCACGCTCAAGCCGCCGATTCGCAGCAGCTCACGGCGGCTGATCCCATCACAGAGCCGGCTACTCTCACCGAGCAACGAGAACATGCCGACTCCTCGGCCCAAGGCAGGCTAAGTCGCTGGCGGCGACGGGTTCACGGCGGGTGCTTGGCGGGACCTGAGTCCGATTCAAGGCAGGTGCTTCGAGGCACTGCGTCCGCTTGACGGCGGGTGCGTCGCGGCACTGCGTCCGCTTAAGGGCGGACGCTTCGCGGCACTGCGTCCGCTTAACGGCGGACGCTTCGCGGCACTGAGGCGAGAGAGCGCATTCGCCTCAGGGCACACGAAGTCCAGTTCTCAGTGTACGCGAAGTCGAAACGGCATCAATGTCAAACGGGGCTCGCGGGCCAGCAAATTGACCAGCCAGGCGTTCTGCAGCGCTTCGGCCAACTCGGGCGAAAGCTGCTGCAGCGTCTGGGCCAGGCCCCGATTCAAGCTCAGCGAAGATTCCGCGTCGGGATCCATCGAGCCGAAAATCGCCTCGAGCGGGCTCACCGGCGGAGGCAACAGCCAGCGATCGATCTTTTCGCCGCTGGGCAGGCCGCCCAGTTTGGCCGCATAGTGGACCGCGTCATCGAGCGTTCCCAACTCGTCGACGAGGTTGAGCTTGATCGCCATGGCGCCCGTGTAGACTCGCCCGCGGGCCAGCTTCTCGAGCTTGCTGTACTCCATTTTGCGACCTTCGGCCGCTTTCCGCGTGAACTGCCCGTAGATTTCGTCGAGCATCCGCTGCATTGATTCCCGCTCGTTGGGGGTGAAGCCCGAAATCATGCTCATGATGCCGCTATTTTTGCCCCGGCTGATCACGCTGGTGGTGATCCCGACTTTATCCAACAGCCCGCCGATCGCGATTTTGCCCCCGACCACTCCGATCGAACCGGTCAACGTGCCGGGCTCGGCGAAGATGCGATTGGCACCCATGGAGATGTAATAGCCGCCGCTTGCCGCGAC
Source organism: Planctomycetaceae bacterium (assembly GCA_035623955.1). Classification (GTDB taxonomy): domain Bacteria; phylum Planctomycetota; class Planctomycetia; order Planctomycetales; family Planctomycetaceae; genus DASPSM01. Next base: position 2,465 of record DASPSM010000502.1, on the reverse strand, counting down.
GTCGCCCATGCTCACGACGATCGGCTTGCCCGCCTTCTGCAGGGCCCGCCACATCAGGTCGCTGGCAAGCGCGCTGCCCCCCGGGCTGTCGACGCGAACCACGATCGCCTTGACGCTCTTTTCCTCAGCCGCCTGTTTCACTGCCTTGATGAACGTCTCGGATCCGAGCGTCTCGCCGCCGAATAAGCTCGGCGAGCTCTTGCCGCTCATGATCGTGCCGACAGCATGGATGACGGCCACCTTCGGCTTGGAGCTGATGCGCTTCTGCGATTCGCCTCCCATCAGGAGGTTCATCATTTTCATCATGCCGGCGAAGCCGCTGAAATCGTTATCCGACTTCTTCTTGCCGTAGTTCTTCGTGATCTCAACCGGGCGCTTGTCGTCCGAGGCGCCGGCTTTGATGAAGCCCTCGATCTCGTCCTCGTAGCCGACGCGATCGATGAGTCCGTGGGCGTATGCCTGCTTGGCCGAGTAGGGGCCGTTGTCGATTATGGAAAGCACCTGCGCGCTGGGCATCTTGCGCGATTCGCCCACGCAATCGACGATCTGCCGCACGTAGTCGTCCAGGATGGCTTCCATTTCCGCCCGGAATTCCTTGCTCATCTCGGTGCGGTTAAACGGCTCGGCCGCCGACTTGTACTCCCCGACACGGAGCATCTCGGCCTTCACGTGCAGCCAATCGAGGAGGTTCTTGTAGAACATCACCTCGGCGCGGAGTCCGAGCATGGCCAGCTCGCCCGATTCGGGCATCACGATTTGATTGCAGGCGCAAGCCAGCAGATAGTCGTGCGTTTCGGACGAGTCGAAATACGCGATCGCCTGCTTGCCCTTGGCCCGCAGCCTCGAAACGGCCTGCCGCAGCTCGTTGACTTTCGCCCAACCGAGAGAGGCGCCGTTGATCTTGAGCACCACGCCGTCGAGTTTTTCGTCGGCGGCAGCCTTCTCGAGACGGCCGATCACCTCCGCGAGCGTTTCCACGTTTGCGGTAAAGAATCCCGGCGCGCCCGCCCCTTCGGGGTAGCCGCCCTTCAGCTCGATCTCACCGAAACGCAGCGGCTGAGGCTTCTTCGGCTTGGAGTCCTTGTCAGCGGTTGCCCCTTGGCTGGCACCCACGACAAACAGAGCGGCCAGGCACCCGACGCAAACGCCAAAGCGAAAAAATCGCATCGTCTCACATCTCCTGGGGATGGAGCGGCCGGCCATGCGGGCCAACCGCCGGCGAAGCGTCCTTTTTGCATCGGGCCGTCCGCCCGTACACGTCCGAGCTTCAGAATAGGCCCCCCCGAGTGCACGGTCAAGAAGGGGCCTCCCGGTTATCGCTGCTTGCCTGAACCCCCGCGGTGTGACAGACTAAATTGACAAGCGGGCGCGCCCGTTGCGGTCCCGGAGTTGGACCGTGCACCAGAAAGCCGTGCACGCAGGAAGTCGCGGAGTCAGATGATGCATCGCAGTCGCATTTGGACCTTGTCGTTGGCCGGAATTCTGACCCTGGCGTCGTTGCACTCGGCAACCGCTCAAGGGCTGATCCTCAATCTGCCCCAAAAAGAGGGGGCTTGGGTCCGCTTCGAGGGGACCGTCAAGCAAGTCGAGTTTCGCCCCGATGCCGCCGAAGGCGACATCACCATGGATTGGATCCAGCAGCTGACGATCAAGTCGGTCGGAGCCGAGACGGCGACCTTCCGCGGCAAGCAGGTCCCCTGCCGCTGGATCGAAATCAAGATCGTCACCGGAAAACCGAGCGAGTCGGGAGTCGAGGCCGGCCCGGTCGGTGAACGCATCTACAAGGTGCTCGTTCCCGAAGAACGCGTGGTCGGCGAGCTGGCCGACGGGGAGAAGATTCCGTTCTCGTTCCTGGACATCGTCAAAGGCGTCCGCAAGACCGGGGGCCAGGTGACTCCGATTCCGCCCGGCAGCCTGCAGGTGTTTCCGCTGATCGCGCCCGTGATGCACTACGAGGCCGTGGAAGTCGGCGGCAAGTCGGATGAGGAAGTGCCGCTCCCGGGTGGACCCGTCAAAACCAGGAAGTTCAAAGCCAAGCGCAGCATCGAGAGTTCGACAGAGCGCAGCGTGAACGAGGCGGAAATCTGGCGCAGCGACGGGAACACGGTTCCCTTTGGACTCGTCCGCTGGACGGTCAAGACCCTGCTGGAACGCAAGGACAGCACCTCGCCGCGGCAGAACTACAAGGCGCTCACGCAGACGACCGTCGAAATGACGGCCCACGAATGGGGCACGGGGGCCAAGAGCGAAGTGCCGACGAACTGAGCCGATCTCGGCGGCTACTGCTAATTATCGAGGCCTTTCGTCCCGTCTTCGGTGACTTTGTGTGTGATCGGATTGAAGTGAATCCGATTCGCCGAATTCGTCCCGGGGGCTGCGCCAACCTTGATCTGACGCCAGAGACGCGCGGGCCCGGAACTATCTCCATACAACACGTACGTCGTTTTCGACCCGTCGTAGGTGAT
>DASPSM010000482.1:0-7198 GCA_035623955.1 Planctomycetaceae bacterium | reverse complement strand
GAATCTTCACTTTCACGATTTCATCAAGCACGGCCTGAATCTGTGCCGGGTCATCGAAAGACTCGTAGCGGACGGAGGCGAGGAAGCTCCGCATATATGCCGAAAAGCAGAAGTTCGCCACGACAGAGAGGCCGATTACGACCGCGACAATTTTGAGCCACGGATGGTCGAGCACGATGTCCTGCAATCGAAACCACCAGCTATCGCGATACATGCGACTTCCTCGCCGGATGATTGGAATTCGCGACGCCGACCTGGGACGTCAAGGCCGACTAGGGGCAGGACAAAGATCACGCGCTGCCGTGAGTGGGTCGAGGCCAGTATACACGCGGCCGCTCGCGGCGAGCACAAACTTCTTGCGACAGGCGGTGCCCGTCCGCGCGCAATCACTCGAGCATCTGTCGCCTGGTGAGGCGTCGCGGACTAGAATCTCGTTTCGGCCGTTCGATGGGTCTTTTGGCTGAGGAGATTCTGTGTCACAGGCTGTCTTGAGCCGGCTTCAATCCGCGTATCTCGCGAAATTCGGCGGTTCGCGGCGCCTCTACGAGCGAGGCTGCAAACTCTTCCCGAACGGCGTCACTCACGACGCGCGGTATCTCGAACCGTTCCCGATCTATGTCGAACGGGCGGCCGGCGCTCGAAAGTGGGACGTCGACGGCAACGAAATCGTCGACTACTGGATGGGTCATGGGGCCCTGCTCTTGGGCCACAGCCATCCGGCCGTTGTCGAGGCTGTCCGCAAGCAAATCGCCCTGTCGACCCATCCGGGCGCCTGCCACGTGTTGGAACTCGAGTGGGGCGAATGGATTCAGCGCCTGGTCCCGTCGGCCGAGCAGATCCGCTTCACCAACAGCGGCACAGAGGCGACGTTGATGGCTCTCCGCGTGGCCCGGATCGCGACTGGAAGAACCAAAGTCATCAAGTTCATGGGGCATTTTCACGGCTGGCACGATGCGCTCTTGCCCGCGGCCGAACCGCCGCATGACAACCCCGACTATCCGACTCCCGGCGTCACCGAAGGCGTTATCGGCGATCTGGTGCTTGTGCCGCCCAACGATCTCGCGGCGGTTGCTCGAGCGATCGACGAGCACAAGCCCGCCTGCGTCATTCACGAGGGGAACGGCGCGCACTGGGGAGCCGTCCCGGCCAAGCCGGAGTTTTTGCGGGAACTCCGCGAGCTGACGCGCGACAAAGGCGTGCTTTTCATCCTCGACGAGGTGATTACGGGCTTTCGCGTCGCCCCGGGGGGATTTCAGGAGATCTGCGGCATCGAGCCCGACTTGAGCACGTTCGCCAAAGTCCTCGCTGGGGGTCTGCCGGGAGGATGTCTCGCGGGCAACGCCGATCTCATGCAGGTGCTCGCCTTCAACAACCGCTACGGCCAGAAGATGAAGCACCCGGGGACTTACAACGCGAATCCACTCTCGGCAGCCGCCGGTTGTGCAGCTCTTTCGCTCGTCGCGAGTGGAGAACCGTGCCGGACCGCCAACGAGGCTGGACAAGCGCTGCGACAGGCCTTGAACGAACTTTTCGCCCGCAAGAGTGTCAACTGGGTGTCGTACGGACGCTATTCGGCCGTCAAGGTTTTGCCCGAGTACGACGGACCTCGGCCCGCGAGCGACGATTTCGTTCCCTTCAGTGGCGACTACCAAAGACTCGATCGCAAGTTCGACCCGGCCCTCTCCCATGCCGTCCGGTGCGCGCTCCTTTTAGGCGGGGTCGATTGGATGGGCTGGAGCGGCTCGACCTCTTCGGCGCATAATTCCGGCGACTTGGAGCGAACCGTGGGGGCGTTTTCCCACGCGATCGACCTGCTGCGCGGCGATGGATTGCTCGGCTGACGGAATGCCTTGACGGAGCCCGAGAGGACAGCCGGCGGACGATGTCTGAATCAGCCTCCGAAGCTTCCGCACCTGCCGCCGGTCCGGCGCTGGCGTCGCAACGAGTCGTCGCCGGGGGCGTGCATGCGACGATGTTCGCCCTGGCGCTGCCGGCGCTGTTGGAACAGCTCCTCACGTTTTTCGTCGGCTTCTACGACACGTGGCTTTCGGGCGAAATTAGCGCCGCCGCGACCGACGCGGTAGGGCTGGCGACTTATGTCGACTGGCTCGGCGGGATGTTGTTTCGCCTGGTCGGCATCGGAGCGGCGGCGATCGTCGCCCGTCACTGGGGAGCCGAGGAGTTCGAGGACGCCAACCGCACGACCAATCGGGCCTTGGCGCTCGCCTCGGTGATGGGCCTGGCCGTCAGCGCCTTCCTGTACGCGGCGGCCCCCATGTTCACGATGCTTCTGGGGATGCAGGGGGAATCGCGAGAGATCGCCATCCATTACCTGCGGGTCGATTCGATCTGCTATTTCTTTCTCAGCTTTACGTTTGTCGGCGGCGCGATTCTCAGGGCATCCGGCGACATGCGGACGCCGATGTTCATTTACGCGCTGGTCGGCATCGTCAACGTGATTGCGGCGACGGCTTATGTGTACGGCGTCGGGCCGATTCCCAAGTTCGGAGTGAACGGGATCGTGATGGGGACGGTGACCGCCCGCATTTTCGGCGGCGTGTTGATCGTCGCCGGCTTTGCCCGCGGCTTCGGCCCGCTGCGACTGGAGCTGCGAGAATGGCGGCTCCGCGGCGAAATGGTCTCGCGGATCATGCGGACGGGAATTCCAGCAGCAGCCGACGGCGCGCTGACTTGGGCGGGGATCTTTTTGTTTTTGATGGTCGTCGCGCGAGGCACCGGCGGCGTGGCAGACGATATTTCTTTGGCGGCGCACTTCGTCGGGATCCGCGTCGAGGCACTCACTTATTTGCCGGCCGACGCCTGGGGATTTGCCGCGGCCGCGATGGTCGGACAGGCGCTGGGTGCCGGCGACAAGCGACGGGCCAAGCGCGCGGGGCACGCCGGGGCGTTGCAATGCAGTCTGCTCGCCGGCGCCATGACGATCGTTTTCTACTTGGCCGCAGAACCGATCTATCACTTCATGCACAAAGACCCGCAAGTGGTGGAAATCGGGATTCCGGCGTTCAAGCTGCTGGCCCTGTTCCAGATCCCCCTTGTCGTCGGCACGGTTTATGTGCATGCATTGCGAGGCGCCGGGGATACCCGCTTTCCGCTGTGGATCAACCTCGTCGGCATCTTTGTGGTCCGCCTCCCCCTGGCGTACCTTTGCGGCGTTCTGCTTCACGGCGGGCTATTTGGGGCCTGGGTCGGAATGTGCTCCGATCTCGGAATCCGGGCCATCATGGCCACTGCGTGGTACATCCGGGGGCGTTGCATGGCGGTCGAGGTCTAGCCCCAAGTCCGCTCGTTTCTAGCTGGTTCCTAAAGGGGATTCGACCGATTGTTGCCCCGCAGAGGCGGTTCTTTGCCGTCTCAGGATCAGGGTGATACCATTCCTGGTAGGGGAAGGGTTAGAAAGTCACTTTTTGGACGAATTGAGGGGCAAGGGCCCCGTGGGCGGTGGGCTGAAAAAACCTCTGGCTCCGCCTTTCGCGGGGTCAATTGTGAAGGAGTCTTTGAATGGCAACCGCAACGAAACGTGCCAGTGCCAAGAGCGCGAAAAACGGCAGCTCCAAAGGTCATGCCGCGCATCCGAAGGTGCGGCAGACCAAGCTGCTGATCGACGGCAAATGGGTCAATGCCTCCAGCGGCAAAACGTTTGAGACGCTCAATCCGGCGACCGGTGAAGTGATTGCCCACGTGGCCGAGGCCGATAAGGCCGACGTCGATAAAGCCGTGGATGCGGCCCGCGTGGCCTTCGAGACGGGCGCCTGGTCGAAGACGACCGCTTCGGAACGCGGCCGCCTGCTCAACAAGCTCGCCGATCTCATCGAGCAGAACAAAGAGGAACTGGCCGCCCTCGAGACGCTCGACAATGGCAAGCCGATCAGCGATTCGCTGAATGCCGACTTGCCGCTCACGATCGCCTGCTACCGCTATTACGCGGGCTGGACCGACAAAATCCACGGCAAGACGATTCCCGTTAACGGCCCGTACTTCTGCTACACGCGGCACGAGCCGGTGGGCGTGGTGGGGCAGATCATCCCGTGGAACTTCCCGCTGTTGATGCAAGCCTGGAAACTCGGGCCCGCGCTCGCTTGCGGCTGCACGGTCGTCATGAAGCCGGCCGAGCAGACGCCGCTAACCGCCCTTCGCGTGGGCGAATTGATTCTCGAAGCCGGCTTCCCGCCTGGCGTCGTCAACCTGCTGCCGGGTTATGGTCCGACGGCCGGCCAGGCGATTTCGCGGCACATGGGGATCGACAAGGTCGCCTTCACCGGCTCGACCGAAGTCGGTCACCTGATTATGGAGGCTTCGGCCAAGTCCAACCTCAAGCGGGTCACGCTCGAGCTGGGCGGCAAGAGCCCTAACATCGTCTTTGCCGACACCGATCTCGACGCGGCCGCTCAAGGCTCGCACTTCGGCTTGTTCTTCAACCAGGGGCAATGCTGCTGTGCGGGGAGCCGGCTGTTCGTCGAGCAGTCGGTCCACGACAAGTTCGTCGACAAGGTCATGTCGCTGACCAAGAACCGCAAGGTTGGCGATCCGTTCGACCCGTCGACCGAACAGGGACCGCAAGTCTCTGACGAGCAATTCCAGAAAGTGATGAGCTACATCGACTCGGGCAAGCGCGAAGGCGCCAAGATGCTCTGCGGCGGCAAGCGCGTCGGCGATCGCGGCTACTTCATCAGCCCGACGATCTTTACCGATGTGAAGGACGAGATGAAGATCTCCCGCGAGGAGATTTTCGGGCCCGTGATGAGCATCATCCCCTTCAAAAACATCGACGAGGTCGTGCGCCGGGCTAACAACACGACGTACGGCCTGGCCGCGGCCGTTTGGACCAAGGACGTCAGCAAGGCCCACGCGATTGCGAACCGGCTGCGGGCGGGCACCGTCTGGGTGAATTGCTACGACGTGTTTGACGCGGCGGCTCCATTCGGCGGCTTCAAGCAGTCGGGCATCGGCCGCGAGCTGGGCGAATACGGCCTCTCGAACTACACCGAGGTGAAGACCGTCACGGTGAAGATCTGAGACGAAATTGCACATAGCTGATGGGAACGACGAGCCGGGGGCTGGCCGCCTCCGGCTCGCCGATTTGTGGGACTGGAAAACGAGTTTGCGGAAACCCCGAATGGCGTCGCCCGAAAAGAGTCCGTTGGCCGCTCCCGGCCTGCTCGACACGTCTCAAGACGAGCGCGTGCTGGTGCTCGACTTCGGCGGGCAGACCGCCCAGCTCATCGCGCGGCGCGTTCGCGATCATAACGTTCTGTGTCAGGTCGTGCGGCACGATCTCTCCGCCGAGCGAATCCGCCAGATCAAGCCCCGCGGACTGATCCTTTCGGGCGGGCCCGCCAGCGTCTACGAGGCCCGTGCCCCGCAGTACGATCCGGCGATTTTTGATTTGGATATCCCCGTGCTCGGGATTTGCTACGGCATGCACCTGGCTTGCCGGGCGCTCGGCAGCGACGTGCGACCCGGGTCCTCGCGCGAGTTCGGCCGTACAACGTGCCGAATCCGCGAGCATGACGGCCTGTTTGACCGTTTGCCAGACCAGCTGACGGTCTGGATGAATCATGGCGATCAGGTCGACGATTTGAGCGCGAACTTCGACTCGCTCGCCGCGACCGACACCTGCCCGTTCGCGGCCGTGCGGCATCGCGAGCGGCCGATTTACGGCCTGCAATTTCACCCCGAAGTGACGCACACCGAGCACGGCGGAGAAGTCTTGGGCAACTTCGTGCGCCGGATCTGCGGGTGCAGCGGCACCTGGGAGCTGAGTTCGCTGATCGATCGCGAAGTCGCATCGATCCGCGCCCGAGTCGGGTCGGATCGCGTGATCTGCGGCCTTTCGGGGGGCGTCGATTCTTCCGTGACCGCGGCCCTGTTGTATCGGGCGATTGGACCGCAGCTGTCTTGCATCTTCGTCGACAACGGCCTGTTGCGCAAAGGGGAGGCGGACGAGGTCAAGAATCGTTTCACGCACCACTTCAAGACCGATCTGCACGTCGTCGATGCCCGCGAACGGTTTCTTTCGGCGCTTGCCGGCGTCACCGACCCGCAAACCAAGCGTAAGACGATCGGGCGCGTTTTTATCGAGGTCTTCCGCAACGAGGCTCTCTCGATCCCCAACGCCAAATTCCTGGCGCAGGGGACCGTGTATCCCGACGTGATCGAATCGGGGGGCAATCCGGACGGCCCCGCGGCGACGATCAAAGCGCATCACAACGTGGGCGGATTGCCGGAAGAGTTGGGCTTCGAGCTGATCGAGCCGTTGCGTGATCTCTTCAAGGACGAAGTCCGCAACATGGGCCTGGCCCTTGGCCTGCCGGAAGAACTCATCTGGCGTCACCCCTTCCCCGGTCCCGGACTGGCCGTGCGGTGCTTGGGCGCGGTCAGCGAACCGCGGCTGGCCGTGCTGCGCGAGGCCGATTGGATTGTGCTTGACGAGCTGAAGAAATCGGGGCTCGACCGCAAGGTCCAGCAGGCGTTCGCCGTCCTCCTGCCGGTACAATCGGTAGGTGTGATGGGTGACGGCCGCACTTACGAAGATGTGATCGCCGTACGGGCCGTCCAGACGACCGATTTTATGACCGCGGACTGGTACCCGATGCCGGCCGAGGTGCTGCAGCGGATCTCCAACCGCATCATCAACAACGTCCGCGGCGTCAACCGGGTCGTCTACGACATCAGCTCCAAGCCGCCCAGCACGATCGAGTGGGAATAGAATTGTTCACCCTCTCCCCGTTTGCTTCAAATTGAGAGAGGCGGGGTGAAGGCTACTCATGCGTATTGCTGGAAAACGAATCAAACGGACCCGGCTCATCCAGAGCGAAAAATACGTTGTCGCGGTCGACGTCGAAATGGTGATTCCGGACGATGAGCCGAGCGAACCTTGCTATGAGGCAGAGACCGTCGGGTTGCTGCGAGAAGTCAAGGAACGCGCGGATCGTGGAGACGTCGCGTGGCTGCTCAAGCACGGGAAGGTTTATGCAGCGATGGGAGCCGCGTGAATCCTGAATGGCGAGAGGCCGTTTCAAACGCTGCACCATTCGGATGGAAGAGTTCTTGATTCGGTCCCTCCCAATTTCTCAAATAACGACCCTCACCCCGACCCTCTCCCGGAATTACGAGGAGAGGGAAGTTGTGCTATGACGGCGATCCTGGGCATTTCGGCGTTTTATCACGACTCGGCCGC
>DASPSM010000471.1:0-6694 GCA_035623955.1 Planctomycetaceae bacterium | reverse complement strand
ACGGGACTGTTTTGGGTGATCTATTTCGCCCAGGGATTTCTGTGGCGATCGGCGGGCGACGATCCGCAGCTCGATGAAGTTGCCCCGAAGTTGGGTTGAGCAGCGACGCCTTGTCAGGCGCGGAAGAGGCGCCTTGACTTCGCGGAGCGTCAGGCAGCGTTGGCCTGCTGGACGTTTTTGCGCATCAGTCGGCACAGGCCGACCCACACACGCTCGACGTCGAGCTCCTCCATGCAGGCAAGATGCTTCTTCCCCCGGTACGGACAGCGTTTGCGATAACTGGCGGCACACTTCACGCCCGTCGCGACGAGTTCGTGCCTGTCGCCCGGCGGACCCGAGATCACCGGGCTGGTGCAGGTAAACACGCCCAAGACGGGCGTGCCAAGTCCGGCAGCCAATTGCATCGGACCGGAATCGTTCGTCAGCAGCACGCGAGACTGCTCGAGAACGGCGGCCAGCTGCTTGAGGTTCGTCTGGCCGGCCAGGTTCACGACCCGAGCATTCGGAGCCAGTTGCTTCAGCGTTTGAACAAACTGCGCCGACAGCGATTGTTCACCCGGTCCGCCGATGACTACAGGCGACAATCCGTAATGACGCAGGGCCTTGCAGGCAACGGCCGCGAATCTCTCCGGAAGCCATCGTTTGGTCTTCCAGCTCGCGCCCGGATGGACAGCGAGCGAGGAACCCGCAAGGGGCGCGAGTTGACGAGCGGCCCATTCCCGGTCCCCGCGCGAGATTCCCAGCCGTAGCGATGGCGAGAAGTTCGCCAATCCCAAAGCGTCGACCACGCGACGGCAACGCAGATGGGCAGGGACGGACAGGTCGGTGCCGGGGATCAAGAAATGGCAGCCCCACATCGAACCTTCGCGTGCCGACTCCAGCCCCACGCGCAGAGAAGCCCGCGTCGCCCAGAGCATCATTCCGCTCCGCAACAGGCCCTGCAGATCGAACACCAGGTCGAACCGACTGCGGCGCAGCCGTGTCCAGAGCTTGCGCCAATCGCTCCAGGAGCCATGGCGTTCGAACGGAATGATTTCATCCAGATCGGGGTGACCCTCCAAAAGCGGGGCGAGTGATCGACTGATAACCCACGAAATCCGGGCCCGCGGAAAACGGCGGCGCAGGGCCGGCAAGACAGGCAGCGCCTGCACGACGTCCCCCAGTGCGCTGGGCTTGATCACGCAGATCCGCCGGGCGTCGACTTCCAGCAGCAGTGCGGCAGTGTTCGGTTGCTTATTCGGGCGGTCTGTCATCTCGGCGGTTTCTTGGAGAGCCGCGGCACGCAATCAACGGGGAACTTGATCGACCTTGAGGAGGGGACGCGGATGATATCGCGGTCTGCGAAAACGCGACAAGGGCAGCTTTTTGAGGGCAATCTCGCCGCCGAGACGGCCCCAAATGCGCTAAACGGCGGTTCGCAATGCACTTTTGATCGCCTTATAATGGCTCCTATGTCCACGGAGCTGATCGAAGAAAGTATCCCCGACGTTGGTCCGCGTTCCGTGGGCATCGTGCGGCCGCAGTCAGCGACCCTGTTCGCGCCGCCGAATGAACTTACACTGGCCAACTCCCGGCGGCTCGGGCCGATCACGGTCTCGTACGAAACGTACGGCAAGCTCTCCCCCGAGCGCGATAACGCGATCTTCGTTTGTCACGCGCTCACCGGCGACGCCCACGCGGCCGGCTACCGCTCGAAGGAGGAACTAGCCGCGCGAAAAGCCGGCTGGTGGGACGGATTTATCGGGCCGGGCAAAGGACTCGATACGGACAAGTACTTTGTCATTTGCGCGAACGCTCTCGGCGGCTGCCAGGGGACGACCGGTCCCAGCAGCATCTGTCCCGAGACCGGGGAGCCGTGGGGTCCGGATTTTCCCGTCATTCAAATTCCGGACATCATCGACGTCCACGCCCAACTGGTGGATTCGTTGGGGATCGAGCGGCTACTGTCGGTCGTCGGTGGAAGCCTGGGCGGAATGCAGGTCCTCGAGTGGGCGGCCCGATATCCTGATCGGATCGCTTCCGCCATCGTGCTGGCCTCAGCGCCGCGGATGTCGGCGCAGGGGATCGCTTTTAACGCGGTGGGCCGCAACGCGATCTTCAACGACCCCAATTACAACGCTGGCCGCTATTATCGCGAGAGCGGTCCGCGGACGGGCCTGGCGCTGGCGCGGATGGTGGCGCACATCACGTACCTCTCGGAAGAATCGATCGAGCGGAAGTTCGGCCGCAAGCTGCAAGACGTCGAGGCACTCGCGTTTGACTTGCTCAAAGAGACCGAGTTCCAGGTCGAAAGCTATTTGAACTATCAGGGGCGGCGATTCGTCGAACGGTTCGACGCCAACAGCTACCTGTACCTCACCAAGGCAATGGACTATTACGACCTGGCCCAGAGCTACGGTTCGCTCGAAAACGCGTTCGCGGCGTCGCGGGCTCGATTCCTGGTCGTGTCGTACGACAGCGACTGGCTGTATCCAACGCGGCAGAGCAAAGAGATCGTGGGGGCGCTCGTCTCCGCTGGGAAACACGTTTCGTTCATTGAACTGCACAGCGCCAAAGGACACGACACGTTTTTGATCGAGATCGATCAGCTCGAGGCGCTGGCCCGACCGTTCCTCGAACGCGCGCTCGAAGAAGCTCGCAGTACGGACGCGTCGTAAGATCGCTTGGGGCGCTTACCCAATTCACTCTGACAAATGTCCAGCGAAATAAGGCAAGGTCCGGGGTCGGCATCCGATGGGCGAGGCGCTCGGTTCAAAACGCCTCGCCTGGCACGCGGTCGCTACTTCTTGCCCGATCCAACGATCGCACTCACCGACAAGGAAATCATGAAGCACGTTCCAGTCGGCAGCCGCGTGCTTGACTTGGGTTGCGGCGACGGGCGGCTGCTTGAAATTCTTCGCGACGTGCATCAGTGCCGCGTGCAAGGTGTCGAGCTTGACCAGCAGGAGATCATTGCCTGCATCGACCGGGGCGTTCCGGTCATCCACGGCGACCTCGATCGCGGGCTGCCCGAGTTCCCCGATGACTCATTCGATTACGCGGTCCTGAGCCAGACTCTGCAGCAGCTGAAATATCCCAAGCGCGTGCTCGAAGAAATTCTGCGCGTCGCCCGGCGCGCCCTCGTCGTAGTGCCGAATTTCGGCTATTGGAAAGGGCGCCTGCAGCACCTGCTGGGGGGGAGGGCGCCGGTGACGCAGGCACTGCCCTACGAGTGGTACAACACGCCCAATTTGCACTTCATGTCGATGTACGATTTCCGCGATCTGGTCGAGCGCCTGGGCATCCAGATTCTCAAGGAACTGCCCATCATTGGCGGCCACGCCGTCGACCGCGCGTGGGCTGCCAATTTGCGAGCTCAAAGCGCGCTCTACGTGCTGGAACGGCCCGCGCCTCCCACAACGCCGAAAGCGTGAGGCGCATTGGTCGGAATCGCCGCATTTCGCGCGCAATGCTTCGTCAAACGGGGCAGACTGGCGAAGGTTAACGCTCGCGCTCGCACGATCCACTCTTCGATGGGCTTCCTTTCGCGCCATTGACCCGGGTAATGGGGTCAAATTTTCCGATAGTGACGATTGTAGCGCGACCTACGTCCGTTGGTGGACTTGTGCGCCGCACGTTGCCAGCGCACGTCCCGCGACAGCGACACTTGCCGCCGCCATGCGAAAAACTTGCGCGTACAACCTGATCGCTCTCGTACTGTTTGCGGCGTCATCGTCGTGCTGCGAGCAGCGGTACAACCATTCTGTATGCCGGATGTGGTGCGACTACAACACCTTCCGGGAGCCGTCGCTCACGTTCGAGGCGGTGGACCATCTTCCGTACCCGGCTCCTCAAGTTGGCTACTATCGCTGGATGTACGACAAGGACCCCGGTCACCAACTGGCAGCGTTGGGACCCGTGCCGCCTCCCGTCTGCGTGGTGCCTCAGATCGTTCCGCCGGGCGACAATCCCTTCGAGTATCAAGTCGCGTTTCCGAATGCGATTCCCAACCAGACAGACCCACTTTGGGCCGAAGGCTTGCCGGAGCCGATCAACGTCCAGCAGCCTGAGCCAGGCAAAGCGTCGAACGCGAGCAAGCCGATGGGCAAGGAGCCGCCCCCGGGTATGCTCACAGTCCCGATGGCTCCGGTGCTACCGCCCGCGGGTGGCGATAAACGGACTGCGCCCGCAGCTGCACCCAACTCTCCAAATCGCGGTATTCAACCTTCGGTTGAACCGCCAGGCTCGCCGCTGCCTGGCTTCGAGTCGGCTCCGCCTCCTCCGCGTCCAGTCGACGAGGATGTGCCGCCCATACTGGGCCCAGCATCCGAGACCAATCCGAACGTGAAACTTACCACGGGAGTGCCTGCAGCCCAGCCACAGACCGCTGCCGAAGCGCTCTGGCCGCGTTGAGATGGTTTTCGGAGTACCGCTCGGGGCACCGACGTTGGCGTCGGCGGCTGTACACTTGTCGCCTCGGTGTCGTGCTGTTATGCTGCCGCGCGTTGTTTTCGCCCGCGGGACAGGCGAAAATCGACGAAATCAGGCTGGCACGCTTTCCGTGAGCCAGGCGCGCTCTTCGTTGCGGCCGCAGTGCTCGCCCGGGGATTCGCAAGTCGTTCGACTCCGCAATGCCGCGTTTGCGCGGGCGTGGGAATTAATCTCACGTTGTTCGCTTGAAGATGTGTCGAGGCCGTTTCCCAGCGACCTTTCCGGTCTGGTCGGACCGGTGTTGATCGCGGAAACGGCAGAAAGCTCTTCTTGCGGAACGGGCTATGGAAGAAATCCTGAACGGCTATAAGGTCGGGAACGCGACATGGCTTTACCTGTCGTTCTTCCTGATCGTCGCAATCTATTTCCGCTTTAGCCGCATCTTCACGCTGCGTAACAGCGACCTGCTCATGCTGCTGGCAATCTCGCCTGGGATCCTCCTGGCGAAGAACGGCTCTGCATCGGGCTACGTGTGGCTGTTCGTGGTCTGCAGCGTGTGGATGCTGCGGCTGATCTTCGACGGCTATTTTACGCGGCGACCGCGACTCGAACAGAACCTCAACACGCCCGGACTGACGTTTCTGTGTGCGGTCGCCTTCGTCTTCTTGTCGATTCACGGGTGGACCTCCAAGGAGCTTCCGGCGTCCACCGTGCAGACCGTGGAAGCCGCGGATCGACTCCTCAAACTGCAGGAGGCTCCGGCCAAATCCGCACATTCGCCGGATGAAGCGAAGGCCGGCCCGGCCGCTGCCGTTCTGACGGCGCCTATTGTCCCCATCGTCAAAGCGATGCCTTCGCTCGCTCCATCCAACAACACCGAGCCCAAGACGGCGGGCACGGCACCGACAACGATGACCGCGGTCTATGCCGCGCGACTGGCATCGATCATTGCGCATTTGCTGGTCATCGCGGCGCTGGTGTGCATCGGACGCTGGCAATTCGGCGATCAGCAGATCGGCATGGCCATGGGCGCCCTCTACATGCTCTTGCCCTGCACGTCGTACGACGTCGGACGACTGAACCACGTGCTACCCGCCGCTTTTATTTTGTGGGCCATTGCGTCGTACCGGCGTCCGATTCTCGCCGGTGGGTTGATGGCGCTTGCCTGCGGGACGCTGTTCTTTCCCGTGTTTTTGCTGCCGCTGTGGTTTTTGTTTTACGACCGACGCGGCGCGGTGCGGTTTGGTGCCGGGCTGGCGGCCGTCGGCATCGCGCTTGCCGGCAGCCTGGTTCTCACCTCGGCTGACACGACTTCATTTATCAATCAAATGATCGGCGCTGTCATCGATTGGCCGGCTCTCTCCTTCCGCGCGAACGACGTCAGCGGCGGATTCTGGACGCCTGAGATCAAGGCGTACCGCATACCGGTATTCGTAGCCTTTTGCGCCGGGACAATCGTCATCTCGATCTGGCCCCGCCAGAAGACGCTCGAAAACCTGATTGCCAATTCGGGGGCGATCATCGTCGGCACTCAGTTCTGGTATCCGCAGCAGGGTGGTGTGTACTCGCTGTGGTACGTGCCCCTCTTGCTTGTCGTGATCTTCCGCCCGACGCTGTCCCACCTCCTGCCGCCGGAATTCGCGCGACGAGCCGCGACTCAACAGCCCGCCAATGCGCCGGCGGCGCCGGAACTCGTTGGTAGCGGCGGTCCGATCAACGGCGCCGCCGCCCGCCTGGGCTAGTCGCGGCTACCGCCGCGCAGCTCCAATTGGCGACAGACGATGTCGAACGCCTTTCGTGGGCAGTCGCATGCGTCTACGAACCCGGAAATTGCGACGGGCTCAGTCCCAGATCGACGATGCTGCACCCAGCGACAACGTTGAGGCCCAGCTTTCGGGCACGGGCTAAAAGCGCCGGCGACGCGCTCCCCGGATTGAACCAAATCTCGGCGCTTTGAGCTTTGGTCGTAAGATCGTCGAGAACCGTCAGGCCGATGTCTGGCCGAAGATAAACGCTGATGCGGTCGAGGCGTTCGGCCGGCACTTCAGCCAGCGATCGGTAAACGGGCAGCCCCTCGATCCGTCCGCCGGATGGGTTAACGGGATAGACCTCGTAGCCCGCTTTCAGGTGAGCGCGCACCGACTTGTTGCCGAATTTCGCCCGATCGGCGCTCGCACCCAAAATGGCGACCGTTGGCTTCCGCAAGCCGCATCCCCTCTTGGACGCACAGCTGCGCTGCTTAGTGCGCTGCGACCGGCTGTCGCGCCAGCTCCGCAACGAAGCG
>DASPSM010000462.1:0-9066 GCA_035623955.1 Planctomycetaceae bacterium | reverse complement strand
ACCGCCGGTAGCATGACCACGCGGATGATGGCTCCGCAGCTGCGTCGCGCGGCGGCCAGTTTGCGCGAGCTGTTGCTCGACCTGGCCGCCAAGGAACTCACGGCCCGCCGCGGCTCGCTGACCGTCGTCGACGGCACGGTTTCCGATCCAACGTCACATCGTTCTGTCACCTTCGGTGAGCTGGCCAAACGTGGCCAGCTGACGAAGACCATCAGCTCCGAAGTCGCGCTCACGCCGCCGGCCGAGTGGCAAACAGCCGGAAAATCCGTCGCCAAAGTGGACGGAGCGGCATTCGTCACGGGACGCCACGAGTACGCGTCCGACGTCCGTCGGCCGGGCATGCTCTTTGGCAAAGTGCTGAGGCCCGAATCGCTGCATGCCAAGCTTGTGTCAGTCGACCTGGAAAAAGCGAAGGCCATTCCCGGCGTGACCGTCCTCCACGACGGTGATTTCGTCGGCGTTGCCGCGCGGACTCTCCACGCTGCCGAGCAGGCGCTGGCCGCCATCAACGCCAAATGGAAACGGGACACCACGGTCTCGGAGAGCCGGCTCTTCGAGGATTTGAAGGCGTCCGAGGACGACGAGGCGGGCGGTGGCGGCGGATTCGGCGGTCGATCGAACTACAACCGCGGCAAGATCGCCGAGGGAATGAAGGCGGCCGACCACACGCTCAAAGCGACCTACACGATTTCCTACATCGCGCACGTCCCTCTCGAGCCGCGGGCTTCTGTCGCAGAATGGAGCGACGGAAAACTGACGGTCTGGACCGGCACGCAAATGCCTTTTCGCGTGCGAAGCGAACTGGCCCGGGCGTTCGGGATCACAGACGAAAAGGTCCGCGTGATCGTCCCGGACATGGGTTCCGGCTACGGCGGCAAGCACACGGGCGAAGCCGCCGTCGAAACAGCCCGTCTGGCAAAAGCCGCCGGCAAGCCGGTGAAGCTCAACTGGACTCGCGAGGAAGAGTTCACATGGGGCTATTTCCGTCCGGCGGGACTGATCGAAGTGGCCGGCGGCGTTCGCAAAGATGGCACCCTCACGGCTTGGGAGTTCCATAACTACAACTCCGGCCCCTCGGCGATACGACCGCTGTACGAGATTCCCCACCAACGAGTTGCCTTCCGCCCGAGCAATGCGCCGCTGCGCCAGGGCTCGTACCGGGCGCTGGCGGCGACAGCCAATCATTTCGTCCGCGAGTGCCACATCGACGACCTGGCCCATGCGGCGGGCGTCGATCCGCTCGACCTGCGGCTCAAGAACTTGAAGGACGAGCGGCTGCGGGCCGTGCTCGAGGCGGCCGCCAAGAAGTTCGGCTGGGGACCCAACAACAAGCCGACGCCCGAACGAGGGTTCGGACTGGCGTGCGGCTCCGAGAAAGGGAGCTACGTCGCGACCTGTGCCGAGGTTTCAATCGATTCGCGGTCCGGCAAAGTGCACGTCGTGCGCGCCGTGACGGCCTTCGAGTGCGGCGCAATCGTCAATCCGGATAATCTGACGAATCAATGCGAGGGGGCCGTCATGATGGGTCTGGGGGGCGCGCTCTTCGAGGCGATTCGCTTTGACGAGGACAAGATCCGCAATCCCAAGCTCGCGCTGTATCGGGTCCCGCGCTTCGCCGACCTGCCCCTGTTGGAGACAGTGCTTCTCGACCGCAAGGATCTTCCCTCTGTCGGAGCGGGCGAAACACCGATCGTCGCGATCGCTCCGGCCATCGGCAACGCCATCTTTCAAGCGACAGGCCAGCGCCTCAGGTCGATGCCGATGGCCCCGCGTGGAGTGAAGGGCTGATTTTCACGTAAGCAGGATTGGAACCATCAAGGCACCAAGAGCACCAAGTCACCAAAAACTTCGATAGTTTTTCTTGGTGTCCTTGGTGCCTTGGTGGTTCAACAACCTCTTCCCGGAAGGGACCACGATGCCGCTCCACCGCGTTCGGAAAGCCGCCCAACGAAAACACGCCGCTCCGGATGACATTTACACGGCCGCCGTGCTCGGCGCGCCTCTGCCGCGCGATCGGTTCCCCAAGCAGGAATCGCAAGCCAATCAGGTCTACGCCGCGCTTTGCGACGAGTTGCTGCTCGACGGAAATTCGCGGCAAAACCTGGCGACCTTCTGCCAGACCTGGGTGGAGCCCGAAATCCGGAAGTTGATGGATGACTGCATCGACAAGAACATGATCGACAAGGAGGAGTATCCCCAGACTGCCGAGATCGAGGCCCGCTGCGTCCACATGCTGGCCGACTTGTGGAACGCACCGGACTGCGATTGCACGATTGGCTGCTCGACGACCGGCTCGAGCGAGGCCGCGATGCTCGGCGGATTGGCGCTCAAATGGAAATGGCGCGAGAAGCGTCGGCAAGCGGGCAAGGCGGCCGATCGGCCGAACCTCATTTCCGGGCCGGTGCAAATCTGCTGGCACAAGTTCGCTCGCTATTTCGACGTCGAGCTGCGGGAAGTCCCCGTCGAGCGAAACCGGCTGCTGCTCTCTCCCGAGGAAGTCGTCAAACGCTGCGATGAAAACACGATCGGCGTGGTGCCGACCCTGGGCGTGACGTTTACGCTCCAGTACGAACCGGTCCAGCAGATCTGCGAAGCGCTCGACGGGCTGCAATCGAAGACCGGGCTTGATATCCCCGTCCACGTCGATGCGGCCAGCGGGGGGTTTTTGGCCCCGTTCATCGAGCCCAAGCGCGTGTGGGATTTTCGGCTGTCCCGAGTGAAATCGATCAACTCCTCAGGACACAAATACGGCCTGGCTCCGCTCGGCTGCGGCTGGGTGATTTGGCGCGAGGAGGCCGACCTTCCGAAGGATCTGGTGTTCGACGTCAACTACCTGGGCGGACATCTGCCGACCTTCGCGCTCAACTTTTCGCGGCCGGGCGGGCAAATCATCTGCCAGTACTACAATTTTGTGCGGCTCGGCCGCGAGGGCTATCGCAAAATCCAGCAGGCTTGCTACGACACGGCCGCCTGGCTTGGCGAAGAGATCGCAAAGCTTGAACCGTTTGAGCTGATCTATTCCGGTCAGGGGGGCATACCTGGCGTGACGTGGACGCTGAAGCCCGACGCCAACGCGTCGCATTCACTGTATGATCTGGCGGATCGTTTGCGGACGCGCGGCTGGCAGGTGCCGGCCTACTCGATGCCTGCCAACTGCCAGGACCTGGTCGTCCAGCGGATTCTGGTGCGGCATGGATTCAGTCGCGACATGGCCGGGCTGCTCCTGAACGATCTCGAGCGGGCCCTCGAGCACTTCGAGGCTCATCCCGTTTCCAAGCCCCTCACGGCCGCCGAGTCGACAGCGTTCAACCACTCCGGCGTAAGGCCCACCGCGCAGACACGTTAACGCGCCTCGAGGAGATCGCCAATGAGCGATGCGCACATCGAGTCCTGTCCCGCGTCTCCCGTCCTCGCCTCGACGCACGCGGCCGAGGGGGGCACGATCTTCGAGATCGTAATCAACCGGCCCGACGTCCATAACGCGGTCAACGGCACGGCGGCGAAGCGGCTCCTCGAGGCCTGGCAGCGCTTTCGCGACGACGCCTCGCTCACGGTCGCGATTTTGCGAGGAGCCGGCGAACAGGCGTTCTGTTCCGGAGCAGACCTTTCTGGTTTGGACGCGCTGGCCGATCTGGGTGCGTCCCGCGATGAGATTGCCCGATTCGTCCGCGCTGGAACCGGGCCAATGGGGGGTACGCGGATTGTGCAGGCCAAGCCCGTGATCACGGTCTCGCAGGGCTACACTTACGCGGGCGGGCTGGAGCTGTTCTGCCACGGCCATATTCGCTTGGCCGAGCCACAGGCGACATTTTCCGTCGCGTGCCGCCGTTGGGGAGTGCCGCTCGTCGACGGTGGGACCGTTTACTTGCCGCGACTGATCGGTTGGGGGGCCGCTTTGCCCCTGATCATCACCGGGCAAAAAATCTCGGCGGCGCGGGCGCACCAGATCGGCCTGGCTTGGGAACTGGTCCCCAAAGGCGCCGGGGTCGAGCGCGCGCTGTCGATCGCGCGGCAAATCTGCCAGCAACCGCGAGATGCGCTCGTTGCGGATCTCAACTCGGCTCTTTCCGGGTGGCATCTCCCGCTCGAAGCGGCGCTGGAGCTCGAGTCGCGCAACTTGCATCCGGTGATGAACAGCGAAAGCACGCGCAAAGGCGTCGAGGCCTTCCGGCAGGGAAAGCGATTCTGGTTCACCTGAGGCTTTCAAGCGGCGCAAGCGGCACGACTCTGCGAGGTGCTTCTCGCAGGATCCACCCGTGATGGATCTGCCCCCGTAACTCCATTATTCTGAGTCGTCACACTTTCGGCCGGTTTTGGGCGATTCGGGACGGCATTTGGCTATCCTCCACGGATGAGGGACGCAAGACGGTTCCATGCGCTACGAGCTGAAGCCACTCGGCGTCGGCAGCACTCTCGACCAGGCGATTCTGATCTTCAAAGACCGCCTCGGCCTGTTCGTCATCATCCTGCTTTTCCTGCGTATTCCCGCGGCCGCGTTCGTCCAATACGTCGCACTGAGCAACCTGGCGGATTTTCCATTGGCGCCCACCGACGCACAGGCGAACGAGTTCTTCACCAGGTTGACGCAGCTGTATATTTACGTGCTGGGGCCGTCGGTGCTGCTTGATTTCCTGCTCATTTCTCCCATCACGAACGCGGCTCTGATCCACGCGACGGCTCGCGTCTATCTCGGCGAGCCGGTTGGCGTGTGGCCGGCGCTGCGAATGGCTCTGCGCCGCTACTTCTCGTTTGTGTGGACTTCGGTGCTCTTCTCGCTGGTCGTCGGCCTGGGGACGGCCTGCTGCATTCTGCCGGGCATTCTCCTTTTCTTTCGTTTCGCGCTGGCGATGACAGTTACGGTTGTCGAACCCGTCTCTGGGGTCAGGGCCCTGGAGCGCAGTCGCGATTTGATGCGATCCAGCGGAAACACGAATTATCTCAACCTGTTCCTGCTGCTGGTCGTTCTCTTTTGCATTCAAAACGGAATCAACGCCTGCTCGAGCCTGATTCCCGAGTTGCACCTGCAGGTGCTGGCCAGCGCGCTGTTCGGCTCGATCGGTTTTGCGTTTGCGAGCGTTGCCCAGGTGGTCTTCTACTATTCGTGCCGATGCCGCGTCGAAGGCTTTGACCTGTTGCAACTGGCCCGCATCGTTGCCGAAACTCCCATCGAGCAACCTCTCTTGCAGGCACAGGGATGAGCAAGCCGCTACCAGGCAGCCTGATCGCTCTTACGATCCTGATCGAAGGCGGCACAGGACCGCTTCCCGATTCGCAGACCGTGCGGAAAACGGCGCGCGAGGTGCTGGCGCGCCCCGAATACAAATTCGACACTCCCACCGATTTCAGCGGCCTGCTCGCGGAATTTTCGGCCTTGGTACGCAAGGTTGTGGAGGCTATCCAGAATTTGTTTAACCGCTTGTACGACATGTCGCCGATCCTGGCCTGGACGCTCGTCGCCGCGCTCGTGATTTGCCTGTGCTTATTGCTCGGGCACATCATCTGGACGCTGGTGACGGTCGCGCGACGCGACCGACGCGTCCTGGACCCGCTTGCCGATCTGGCGCGCCGAAAGGCCGATCCGGCCGCGATTGCCCGCGAGGCCGACGAGGCCGGAGCGCGCGGGAATTACATTCTGGGAGTGCGGCTGTTGTACCGGGCGAGCCTCATGCGCCTGGAGCAAGCCGAGGAAAAGCCATTTCGGCCGGGGGCCACGAATCACGAGCATCTCAGTCGCTACCGGGCAACGCCCCTTTACGATTGGCTGGCCCGGCTGGTCTCGACCATCGATTCAAAGTGGTACGGCTCCGAAGAGTGCCTGGCGAGCGACTTCGCCGAGTGTCGCGACGCGTACGAGCGGATCTCTCTGCTCGCGCGAGGGAGAGCACATGCTCACCACGCGTAACGTCGTGACGGTCGTGATTCTGGTCGTCCTGATCTCACTCGTGAGCGCATGCATCTCGCTTCTGGGGTCGCCGACCAGCGGGGTCGCGGGACGAGACAGCTATGGGACGCACGCCTTCGGGTTCCGCGCGCTTTACGAGACTCTCCAAGAGCTGAATGTTCCGGTCGAGCGCGAGCTGCTGCCGCCAGATGGACTGTTGAACCGCGAGATCACGCTGGCAATCTTCGAGCCGGATCCGGTGATCGTGACAAGCGAGCCGGCCTATCTGCACGCGGTCGCCAGGTGGGTCGAGAACGGGGGCACTGTGGTGGTTGCCCCCGCGGTCTCCAAGCCCGGGCGGATGAGTTGGCCCCTCCAGGAGTGGCCACCCAGGAACCCGCTCGAGGAGCTTTCACTCACGCAAGTCGATGACGAGGTTTTTCAACCGCGCACTGACGAAGAAGAGGAATCAGCGAGCGAGAAGACCGACCACCCTTCAAGCGAGCCTGCGAAGACGTCACCCAACGAAAAGTCCAAGCGAAAGTCCCGCAAAAGGACGCTGCCGAGCCGCGAAGAAGCGTTCGATTTTGCCGTCGGGCAGCCAGCCGACATCCCCGTTTCGATCGTCCACGCGACAGTGGACGGGGAGTTCGTCGACCGATTTCCTCACGGTTTGCAGCTCGCCGTCCCCGCGAAAGGTCCACGGGTCATCACCGAGCTCGACAAGATCTCAGGCAGCCACGTGCGGGCTGTCTTGGAGCCCGACGGGCAACCGCAGATCCTCGCCGCCATCTACCGGCACGGCCACGGTAAAATCGTCGTTTTGGCCGACGCCCGTCTGGCGCAGAACGGACTCTTGGGTCGCGACGACAATGCCGTCCTAGTCACGCACTTGCTCGCGGATCCGGGCCGTCCCGTTGTTTTTGACGAGTTTTATCACGGACGGACCGTGCGCTCCAATCCGTTGTGGCTGGCGACGCGCTTCCCGTACAGCGCGCTGGCTCTTTGTGTGGTGGGAACCACGCTGCTTGTGGGCTGGCGCGCGGCCCGCGTGCTCGGTCCGCCGATTCCGAGGAGGGTGCGCTCGCGGCGAACTCTGGCCGAATATATCGATGCGATGTCACGTTTGCTGAACCGCTCCCGGCGGCCCGTCCCCTATTTGCTTGCCGAACTGCGACACGGACTGTTATGGCGCATCCGTCGCGAGCTGGGTTTGCCCCCGGGCCGTGAAGATGCGAACAAGCTCTTGCAGGTGCTTGCACGACGCGATCCGCAGTTAGCGCACAGCCTGCAGGAGGCTCTTGACACACTCGATCAAATCCTTCGTTCGCCTTCACCCCGTTCGGCGGACGTGACGGCCACTCTCGCAAAGGTCTCACGCTGTGTCGCTGTCCCTCGAAGAACTGCATGAATCGGCTCGCGCCGCCATCGAATCGGTCGTGTTCGGCCAGCAGGAGGCGGTCGAATTCGGCCTGGCCGCGCTGTTCAGCAGCGGCCACGTCCTCTTGGAAGGTCCGCCCGGCACGGCAAAAACGCTGCTCGTGCGGGCAATTGCGGCCACGCTGCGCCTCGAGTATCGCCGCATTCAGATGACCCCCGACTTATTGCCCGGCGACATCACGGGATCGTCGATTTATCGCGAAAATACGGGGACGTTCGAGTTCGTGCGCGGGCCGGTCTTCACGAATTTTCTGCTGGCCGACGAGGTCAATCGCGCGTCGGCCCGCACGCAGTCGGCAATGCTCGAGGCCATGCAGGAGCTGTCGGTGACGCACGACGGGATTACGCACCCGCTTCCAAGCCCATTCATTACGTTCGCCACCCAAAATCCGATCGAACAGGAAGGAACGTATCCGCTCCCTTTGGCCCAGTTGGACCGCTTTATGTTCAAGGTGCAGGTTGGTTACCCCAGTCCGCAGGCGGAAGAGCGCGTTCTGCGTGAACACCATGCGACGGGCGCGGTCACCGGGCCACAGGCGCTTGGCATCACGCCGGTGGTGGAGGGCAACGATATCAGCACCGCGCGGGAGATCATTCGGCAGACACACGTCCGGGAAGAAGTCATCGGCTACGTGCGGCGGCTGGTCGAGGCCACTCGCCGGGACGATTCCCTGACCGTCGGCGCGAGTCCGCGCGCAGGCCTGATGCTGCTCATGGGCGCCAAGAGCCTGGCCCGTTTTTCCGGCCGCGATTTCGTCACACCCGACGACATCAAGCGAGCTTTCTTTCCCGTGATGCGGCACCGCGTGGTCCTGAGTCCGCATTCCGAGCTGGAAGGGACCAAGAGCGACGACGTGCTGGCCCAGATCCTTGATACCGTCGAAGTGCCGAGATGAAGTTTCGTCCGGGACCCGTCCTGATCGGATTGGCGATCGCCACGGTCGTTTTGGCCGGGGCCTCGTTTTTTTCATCGGTGGCCGCTTGGGGCATTCCACCCTTGTGCATCGCGGGGGTAGCGCTGGCCATCTACGACGGCGCGTGGTTGGCCCGGCACCGTGGCGACCTTTCTGTCACGCAAATCGCGCCGCAAATTGCGGGTCGTGACGTGCCTTTCGAAGTCGTGCTGCGCGCCAGGATTTCCAGTTCCGCGTCTCTGCGCGGCTGGCTCCGCACGGTGGTCCCAAGCGCGGCGGAGCCGCGAATTTGGATCAGCCACTTTCGCGACGGTGCGATCCGGGAATCGCAGGAATTCCGGCAGACTTTCCGCATCGAGACGCGCGGCCAATTCGAGTTCGGTCCGGTTTCGGTGGCGTTATCCGGGCCGTGCCGCGCGCTCGAAGCGCTCTGGGAAGTGGCGGGCAAAAACCGCGTCAAGGTCTACCCTGAAGGATTGGTGGCGGAGGACGATCTCTCGCAAGAGCTGGCGGCGGAGATTCAGATCCTCGATCGTCGGTCCCGGTCGAAGCGTCGCAGCGCGGGGACCGAGTTCGAATCGATCAGCGAGTTTCGCGCCGGCGACGACCCGCGGCGAATCGACTGGCGGGCAACGGCCCGCACGCGACGTCTCGTCGTCCGGCGGTTTCAAGTCGAACAGCATCAAGATGTGTTCGTGCTGATTGATTGCGGCCGCTTGATGGGGAGCGCCGCCGGCCGCGGCACCAAGCTCGACTGCGCGGTCGATTCGGCGCTGTATCTGACCCGCACCGCGCTGGCCAACGGCGACCGCTGCGGACTGGCGCTTTTCG
>DASPSM010000438.1:0-18809 GCA_035623955.1 Planctomycetaceae bacterium | reverse complement strand
AGCGCAGCTTGGAGCGCAACTTTGCTCGCCAAGCATGCGGGTTGTAGACTGCACCTGGAGAATTTCGTCGCACGAAGTCCGGTCTTCAGGGCGTTTCGCACATGTCGACCGCGTCCCTTCAGAAGCCTGCTCGCAAGGCGTCTTCAGGAACTGCTGCCTCGCCCGCGTCAGGGCGGTGGATCTTGAATTTGTGGGCGGATCTTTTCCTTTTCGTAGCCACGCCGCTCCTGATTGTCCCCCTCGTCTTTTTTCTGCAGTCGCGGTGGGTCGGTATTGAGGCCCAAACGATCGGAATCATCGTGTTTTCGTTCGGGGCCCTGGGGCATCATCTGCCAGGGATGATCCGGGCCTACGGCGACCGGGAGCTGTTCCGGCGGTTCCGTGCGCGGTTTATTGTAGCACCGCTGCTGCTTTTGGCCGTTGCGATTCCCGTGGCCCAGTACCACCTGCACACGCTGACGCTGGTGATCTTAATCTGGGGATGCTGGCACGGATTAATGCAGCTCTATGGATTCGCCCGCATCTACGATGCGAAAGTCGGCAGCATCTCACCGATTACCGCCTACTGGGATTGGCTGCTTTGCGCCTGCTGGTTTGCTACGGCGCAAGTCTTTTCGAACAGCAAAATGGCCGAGTTCCTCGATTTGTTTTACATCTCGGGGGGCCCGCTCATTCCGCCGACATTTGTGCACGGCTTCCGGTGGCTCTGCCTCGCGATTTCGATTGGCGTACTAATCGGGTTTCTCGGCAATCACGCGCTGCAGACGTACCAGGGGCGGATGCAAAACCGTCCCACACCAAATTCCATCAAGCTATTGCTCTTTGCCAATGGCATCGGTTTTTGGTGGTTCGCAATGGTGTTCGTCGACAACGCCATTCTGGGAGTCGCCCTGTTTGAGATTTTCCATGATGTGCAGTATCTGGCGATCGTGTGGTTGTACAACTGCCGCCGCGTGAGTGCGACACCGGACCTAGGCGCTTTCATGAAGTTTTTGTTCCGTCGCGGCCCGGGCATGCTGTCTCTGTACTTGGGCCTGGTGATCGCCTACGGCTTGTATGGGTTCGCGCATAATAGCTCGACGCACGACGACGCGCTGCAAAGAACGTTGCTTGGCCTCGTTTGGGCGTCGACGATTTTGCACTACTACTACGACGGCTTTATCTGGAAAGTGCGAGAGAAAGCGACACGCGTCGGTCTGGGGCTGAGCGCGGGCGACGGCCCTGCGCGCATGCCGCAGATCTACCAACGGCAAGGGCTCCACCTCCTCAAATGCGCTCCGCTTCTGTTCGTGGTCGGGTGGCTGGCGTTTGGCGAGCTTTCGGAAACGGTCTTCGCCCCTCAGGATAACGAAGCCCGCGAAAGCACCCTCGTTGCTCAATTCGAGCGGGAGCTGAATATTGCCGACGCAGTGCCTGATAACCTGAACGCTCAGGGACGCGCGGCCGTTTCCCTCGCGAAGTACGGTTACCAGCAGGAAGCAATCGAACTGTTGGAAGACGTGCTAAAGCGATATCCGACTTTCGCGGAAGCCAACCTGACCTTGGGAGACATCCATCTCCAGCGCGGCGAGCTCGACAAAGCCGCTGCTTGCTACGAGGCGGGATCGGTTAAGTCAAAAAATGAGAGCCACCGGGATGTGGCCAATCAAAAACTCGTCGAAATCGACCACCTGAGGAGGCAATCAAAAGACCGATCCCGCGCGAATGAAGATCGCAAGCCCTCGCAACAGACCCCGCGAGGCCCCGAGGGGGCAGCCCCTGCGACGAAGTGAGCAAATCGCAATTCCTTTGCCCGTGGTCTAGACCTCTCCGAAGTCAGCATTTCGCTGCGCGCCTCGCGCAGCCGGGCTTGTGAGCAGGGAATCCCGGCCGCTTTACTCGCCCAAAACGCGCGTCTATGTTGAGAGTTTGCTTTCGTTTCCCCTGTGTCGGCTGACCAAGAATGGCGTCGTCTCGTCCGGTCGTGTTATCGTTCACCGCGCTGGTGCTGGTGCTCGCGGCCGGGAGTTTCAGCTGCTCCAATCGGAGTCGCCCTCCGGAAGAGGTCGCTCAGGAAGCGGCGGAAAAGAAAGCGAAGCATCTCCGCGACACCAAAGCTGCCGAGCGCCTCATCGACGTCAAAAACACGTCGCTGGCCGATCTCGAAAACGGTCAATTCGCGAGCGCCGATCCCGGCCTGCTCAATCTGGCCACCGCGAGCGCCCGCGATCCGGTCAGCCGGGATTGGCCTATCGAGCGGCTGATGGCCGTGGAGGCAATCGACCAGCAGCGCGATCCAAACACGTTCCAGCAGGCTCTGGATCGAGCGGAAACCGCCCTCAATCTTGAATCGGCGATGGAGCCCAGATCGCCGGAGCGCCACTACCTGGCCTCAAAATTCGCCCAAGCCCAGGGATCGTCCACGCTGCGAATCATCGAGCAGCGTACCGCCGCCGGAACCGCGCCGGGTGACGCGGTGCTGTGCAGCGAGCTGTACCAGGCGCAGCGGTCGGGAACCGATGCGGATCGACGTGACAGCGAGGGGACGCTTAGAACTCTCAAAGACCTCGTCCCAGGCAATCTCTACGTCCAGCTCGAATGGCTGGGCGTTCAGGTGCGCCGCAAGGATGTCGACTTCGACGACCAGTTAACCCGCGTCTCGAGGTTGCTCGTCCCGATCGTGGCTGAGATAGGAAGCGACGCAGCCGATCGGCTCAAAGGACTCATCCAAAACGCCCGAAGTGCCGCTAATGCCGGAAACTGGGAGGCGGTGGGCACCAACTTGGCCGCTATCGACAAGCTGGCCGAGGCTCTCCCGGAGTTGGCCGCCGATCGGCGTCGCGTCGAGCGGGGGCTGTCGTGGCATGTTATCTCCGATTTTTCGCCTGCGTATTACCAGGCGCACCGCATCGAGCGCCGAATTCCTTCCGCTGGCAAGCCGGTACACTTCCGGGAGCTCGACCTCTCGGGGCCATTGGCGGCGATTGCCGACGCGCGCGAGGCACGGTTCATCGACTTTGATCAGAATGGTCGGCTGGACATCGCTGTCCTGCGCGGCGAATCGTTCGAGATTTTTGCCCGCGATCAAAGTGGTCGCTGGGAGAAAGTCACGGCGACCCCCCTGCCCCGCGGCGGCTACGACCACTTCCTTGCGGTCGATCTCGGAGGCGATCGCCGGGTCTCCGATGGGAACCCCGCAAAGTCACCTGGGCTCGCGACCGATATCGTGCTCTTCGGGCCAGCCGGCGTGCTGGTCCTCCAGAATCTCGTCCGGCCCGGTGCGAAATCGCGGACGTTCCAGGCGATCGACGCACCGACGCTCTCCCGCGCGACAAAAGACGCGCTGTCGATCGCGGTTTGTGATCTCAACGAGGATGGCTTGCTCGACCTGGTCGTCTCGAGCCGCTCGCACAAGGCTGGCGAAAAGGAATGGGCCACGCCGCTCGTCTTCGCGAATGAGGGGGATCGGCACTTTCGCGACATCACCCCGCGATCGGGAATTGGCAGTGTTCCCGTCGGGGGCACGGCCCTGCTCGCGGTTGATTGGGACAACGATCTCGATGTCGATTTGTTGGCTCCCTGGGTCGAAAGCCCCTCGGGGTCGCCGGGGGGGATCACGTTCCTCAAAGGCCACGGCTTTGCGCGATTCCACCCGCAACGATTCCGCGTGCAGGATAGCGCCATCCAGACGGCGACGGCTCTCGCTGTGCTGGACGCCGACTCGAACGGCTCGTGGGACTTGCTCGCCAGCGGTCCACACGGAATGATGCTCCTGCTGACCTCGACGGTCGAGCACGGCCGCGTCGAAACGATCGGCGTGGAGCCGATCTCCGACTTCGCGTTCGATCAGGTCCTGGCGTTCGATTATGACAACGACGGCTGTCCGGATCTCGTCGCCTGGAATCGCGAAGCCGTACACTGCTTCCACGGAACTCCCGAGGGACACTTCGAGCCTGCAGATCGCGCGTTGCCTCCCGCACTCGGCGTGATTTCCTCAGCCGATTTTGGCGACTTTGACCAGGATGGCGACAGCGATTTGATCATCGTGAAGATTGCGCCGGCAAAGACCGAACCCGGAAAGTCCGAAACAAGCAATCGCACGGGGCGCTTGGCATTGCTGCAAAACGAAGGGGGCAACGCCAACAACTGGATCGACGTGCGGCTCGATGCACACCCGACAGACGCGAAGGCGGCGGCTTCAACTCGCGTCCCTCCTTGCGGGCTGGGATCGACTCTGTGCCTTAAAATCCGCGGTGTTTCCCAGACACAAATCGTTCAAAAGCCGATCACGCATTTCGGCATCGGCACTCTGGACTCAGCTGACGTACTACGCGTCCTTTGGACCACGGGAGGTCCCGTCAACGTGTTCAATCCCGCAAAGAACACGACGGTCACTCAAAGGCCTCCAAGTCATCCCTCACCGTGACGATTCGACTGGCGAGCTCGGGTCACTAGCCGACAATGCTCGACAGAATCAACAGTTGTACTGCCATCGCTGGTCAATGGCTCCGATTTTCGGAACGCGCCAAATGCCCGAAGAACTTTTATGGTTCACCGTCGAAGGAAGTCCGTTTCTGCCGGGGCATACCTGGCTTGACGCGGAGCAGGCTCACAATTTCACGCTGACCTCCGAGACCGCCTCGAGCGTGACCCTCTTGCTTTACGGCCAGCACGACCTGGCTGCGCCGATGTTTCAGCTGCGCTTGGATCCGCTCACGCAGAAATTGCGCGATATCTGGTTCTGCCGGATTCCCGGGCCGGCCGTGCATGGAGCGCGATACTACGCTTGGCGCGTTGAAGGACCACTCCCGGATGGCCCAGCCACGAGACACGCGTTCGATGCACAGAAAATACTGTTGGATCCGAACGCACGGGAGGTTTATTTTCCCCCGGCTTTCGACCGCCGCCTGGCCGAGTGTCCCGGATCAAACGCAGGCGCCGCTCCGCTCGGCGTGCTGATCGGGCGAGAGACGCCGTTCGCCTGGCCAAAGCGACGGCCCGAGCGCTATCGCTCGGATGCCGTGGTCTACGAATTGCATGTCCGCGGGTTCACCGAGAGCCCAACGAGCGGCGTCTCTTTGAAAAAACGCGGCAAGTACGCGGGACTCATCGAAAAAATCCCCTACCTCAAGGAGCTGGGGATTACTGTCGTCGAGCTGATGCCCGTACACCAATTCGACCCTCAAGAGGGGGACTTTTGGGGGTACATGACGCTCAATTTCTTTTCGCCACACCGCCAGTATGCGGCGAACCCGGACGGTGTTCGCGACGAATTCCGCGAAATGGTTCGCGCCCTGCATCTGGCGGGAATCGAAGTCATCCTGGACGTGGTCTACAACCACACGGCCGAGGGAAATCAGGACGGTCCAACCTACAGCTTCAAAGGAATCGACAACAGCAGCTATTACGTCATGAGCGGCGATCCGAGGACTCCTTACGCCAACTTTGCGGGAACCGGCAATACCTTCGATTGCGCGAACCCGAACGTGCGGGCACTGATCATCGAGAGCCTCAGGTATTGGGTCACCGAAATGCACGTCGATGGCTTTCGCTTCGATCTTGCGGCTATTTTCACTCGCAGGGAGGACGGCTCGATCGACACGGGCGACTCGCCGTTGATTACTGCCATCCGCACCGATCCCGTTCTGGGCAACGTACACCTGATTGCCGAGCCCTGGGATGCAACTGGTCTGTACGAGCTGGGAGCGCACTTCCCGGGGCAGTTCTGGCACCAGTGGAACGGCCGTTTTCGAGACGACGTCCGCCGTTTCGTGAAGGGGGACGCCGACACGGTCCCCTCGCTCATGCGCCGGCTTTACGGGAGCGACGACCTGTTTCCCGACACGATCCGGGAGGCCTGTCGCCCCTTCTACAGCGTCAATTACGTCACCTCGCACGACGGCTTCACGCTTTATGACCTGGTGGCTTACAACGAACGCCACAACGAAGCCAACGGAGAAGGCAACACCGACGGGACCGCTGAAAACTTCAGCTGGAACTGCGGATGGGAGGGAGACGGCGACTTCCCGCCCGAAGTGATGGCGCTCCGCGTGCGACAGGCCAAGAATTTCTGCTGCCTGCTGTTTTTGGCCAACGGAATCCCCATGTTCCGCGCGGGGGACGAATTCCTGCAAACGCAGGGCGGCAACAACAACCCCTACAACCAGGACAACGAAACGACGTGGCTCGACTGGAGTCGCCTGCACACCTACGGTGACGTTCACCGCTTCTTCAAGGAAATGATCGCGTTTCGCAACGCACACCCGTCGATTTGCCGCAGCGGCTATTGGCGCGACGATGTCCACTGGTACGGCACCGAAGGGAGCGTCGATCTGTCGCGCGATTCGCACGCTCTTGCTTATTGCCTCAGGGGCGACTCGATGGGCGATCGCGATCTTTACGTCATGATCAACGCCTACTGGGAGCCCCTCTCCTTTCGCATTCAAGAAGGATCGGTCGGCCAGTGGAAGCAGGCGATCGACACGGCGCACGTCCCGCCGCTCGACATCTGCGACTCGGGCGATGAACCAATCGTCAAGTCAGATCACTACGAGGTCGCGGCGCGCTCGGTCGTGGTGCTCGTGCGCTGATTTTTGGCCAATCACCGGGAAGAGTCGCCAAGAGTTACGAAGAGTTACGAGACCATCCGTCGCGGCCAAATCATTCGCAATGACGGGGTCTGGCCCTGCACCGGTGGCAGCGCGTGCGCTGAGCGGCTATTCTTGGCTGGAGAACATTTTTTCGTAGAAATCGTCCGGAAATATCATCTCACCGAGTCATTCCAGTCGGAGCGGAATTCCATGTGTCTGCGCGTCGGCGGAGCGGCAGCTCTTGTCCTGTCGATCGGTTCCTCATTGGGTCTGGGCGCTGAAGAGTTCCATTACCCGCTCAAACCGGCGGTGGCCGCGGATGGATCCGTCTACGTCGCCGACCTCAAGTTGCCGGGCATCGTCGTCGTCCAGAAGGGGACGATCGAGAAATTCTTCACGGCCCAAAGAAAGCTCGGCTCTCCCTTGAACAGGGTACGTTGCGTGGCCCTCGACCATAAGGGCAAGGTGCTTGCCGGGGACACGGCGACGCGCGAGGTTTACCGTTTCGACGAGCCCGGCAAGCCGACTCCTCTGACGAAGGGGGCGCAGGGGGGCATTGGGATGCCGATGGCCATCGCGGTCGACAGCAAGGGGAATATTCTCGTTGCCGACCTCGAAGCGCACGCCATTTGGAAAGTTCCGCCGCAAGGGGGGATCCCGGAAAAATTCGCCGACGTGCCGGCGCCCTGCGGAATGGCCATCGACGAGAAAGACGAGCTGTGGGTTGTCTCACGCTCGCCGAAGCGACAACTCTTTCGAGTTTCGCCCGACGGAAAGGTCGAAGCCGTCGTCGCGAACCGGCTGTTCGAGTTTCCCAATGACGTCGCTCTCGACGGTCATGGCACGGTTTACATCAGCGACGGTTACGCCAAGACCATCTGGAAACTCGCGAGCGGCGGTAAACCGCAAAGTTGGATCGCCGACAAGCAGCTCGTGAACCCGGTTGGGCTCGCGTGGCACGACGGGAGCCTGCTGATCGCCGACCCCAATCCGAAGGCGAAGACCAGCCAGGTCTACAAGGCCGATTCGGCGGGGAGACTCTCGCCGCTACTGGGAAACTAATGAACAGGGCGCAGCCGTTTCTGTCCGCGCTGAGCATTTTTGATCTTGGTGGCCAATATGCGCAGCAAGTTTGGAAAGATATTGGTCTCGGCGGCCATGATCTGAGATTGCCGCACGAAACAGCGCGTTCCCATTCACGGTACACATCTCATTGCCCAGATTGACCTTGCGCACTTGCGCGGCGGTTGCCACCGGCCCGGGCACACGAAATGCGAATAGGGCAGCGAATGCCCGCGCTGGCACTTCCGTATTCGCTCGCCGACCTTCCGCCTGCCCCCGCTTCTACGTTTCGAGAGCTGAATGGCGCGACGATCCTGGTCATCGAGGACGATCCGGTTCTTTGTGAGGTGCTGTGCCGAATTTTAAGCCGGGATGGCTACGACGTCAGTCGAGCCCTCGACGCGTCTCAGGCTCTCGAGCGAATCAGTGAGCGATTGCCGCAGCTCGTTCTGCTTGACGCCTGCCTGCGAGAGGGGAGCAGCCTGCGACTGGTGAAGGCCATTCAGGGACTTAACGTCCACTTGCCTGTGATTCTGCTGACAAACTCATGGTCCAAGACAGAGGGTTTTGGGAGCTGGCCCGCCGGGCGGCTCCTCAACAAATCGCTGGGGCTGCCCGACCTGCGTTGGGCGGTCGCAGCGGCAATAAACGAAGCCGAGGCGCCCCCGCGTGCCGCCCGGACGACGGTCGATTCGATTCCTCGACATCTTTCAGAGAACGGGTCCAGATCCCGAACCGCTAAGGACTTCCTCATGCGCCTCTTCGAGTCGAAATCAGCCAAGATCATCGGGGCACTGGTGCTCGGGGCGGTTTTGCTGGTGGGATTCATGGCTGCCAATGCCATTCGCCCCTCCGCGGCCGCCAGCGATGACAATTCCGCGGCGGCAAAAAAGGCCCAATCCGGCGACAACCAGTCGGGCGACAAATCGAACTCGACCGACTCTGTCGAGCTGGTGCCCGACAAGCCGCACACTCTGTTTGTGCCAGCCGACGTGCGGACGGGGCTGGGCATCCGCAAGGACAACGTTGACTTGTACGTGACCGCGAAAACCCCCAAGCAGTCGAGGTCGCTCGAGATGCCCGGCACGACGGCTCTCGATCCGACCCGCTTGTTCCGCATTCGGGCCAGATTCGCCCCCTCTCCCTCGTCGGCGGAGTGCGTGCAGATTGGACAAATCGCTGAAGACCCGCGCCGGAGCGGAAAAACTCAGACGACTTATCGAGAAATTCACTCAGGCGACAAGGTCGTCAAAGGGGACTTGCTGGCGATCTTTTACAGCGTGGACGTCGGTAACAAGAAGAACGACCTGATCGACGCGATCTATCAGCTCAAGCTCGATGACCTCATCCTCAAGCGCTGGGAAGCCAAGCAGGCGATCATGCCCGAGGTGCAGCTTTGGACCCAGCGGCGCCAGGTGATCGGCGATATCAACGCGATCGAGCGTGCGGTGAGCATGCTCCGAGCCTGGGCCATCCCTGAAGAAGATATCCAGGCCGTTCGCAAAGAAGCCGAGGCTGTCAAGCCGGAAGAAGCAGAGCGACGCTTGCGGCTGCACGATCGATCCGAGTTCGATCGTTGGGCCCGCGTCGAGCTTCGCTCGCCCGCGGACGGCGTCGTGATCGAGCGGAACCTGACGCTCAATGAAATCGTGGTCGACAACACCACGATCCTGTTCCAAATCGCCGACCTCGACAAACTGTTCATCACCGCCAACTGTCCTGAGGATGATCTGCCGCGGCTCGAGGCCTTACGCGAGACTTATCACGGTCTGATCCCGTGGACCGTGAAAACGGTCGGCAGCGCTCCGCTTTCAGGATTTATCGATGATGTCAGTTACTTGATCGATCCCAACCAGCATACGGCGGTCGTGAAGGGCTACATCACCAACAAGCAGGGGCGGATCCGAGGCGGACAATTCATCAAGGCGACCGTGGAACAGCCTGCTCCGGACGACGTCGTCGAAGTCCCCATCGATGCCATTATCGAAGACGGCCAGCAGTGCGTGGTCTTTGTCGTCACTGATGCCGCCAAACAGCAGTACACGATGCGGCGCGTCGATTTGACGAACCGCTTCCAGAACACCGTTTTCGTTCGCAGCAAGCCGTTTGAAAAGAAAGAGGCGATTTCCGACGAGGAAAAGGAACTCGGGATGCTGCCCAAGGAGCCTTTGCGTCCCGGCGAGCGCATCCTGGGAAGCGGCGTAGGTGAGCTAAAGGCCGTCCTGCTCGACCGCGAATCACGGGCGCACGGTAAAGCGGCCGAAGGACAGTGACGAGTAACGCCGCCAAATGTCTCAAGACTGAGGCGCGGCCCCGCGCCAGCAAGTGGGGGGCAGACGGAAACTTCTTGCGGTGATGGAACAACCCTGCCGCGCGTTCTCAACCGATGAGGATCTGCGGCTCTTCTATTGTCAATCGAGGCGCGGCTGACTAGTCGTCACTGACACTCGCCCTCGCAGGGAATAATCGTCGATGCTTCGCAAGCTGATCGAATGGTCGCTGGATAATCCGGTCGTCGTGATCGCCCTGGCCATCACGATGGCGGGGATTGGTGTGTATTCGTTCCTGCACGTCAACGTCGAGGCGTATCCCGACCCGGCGCCGGCGATCGTCGAAGTGTTTGCCCAAATGCCGGGAGCCTCTGCCGAAGAGATCGAGCGGCAGGTCACGATCCCGCTCGAAGTGACATTTGCCGGTATGCCCGGGATCAAGACGATCCACAGCAAGTCGCTGTTCGGCCTCAGCGATTTGAAGATGAACTGGCACTACGGCAATCAATGGACCTACGAGGCGGGCCGGCAGGAGGTGATCAACCGCATCTCGACCATCTCGCAGCCGCTGCCGGCAAACGTCACGCCCCAGATCTCCCCCGAGTCGCCGACCGGAGAAATCTATCGATACGTGCTCACAAATCCCAAAGATGCGCAGGGGCACGATATCTACACGCTCAACGACATGAAGGCAGAGCAGGACTGGGTGCTCGAGCGCGAATTCCGCACCGTACAGCGAATCGTCGACGTCTCCAGTCAGGGAGGCACCGTCCGGCGGTACGAAATCCAGCCGGATCCGGACCGATTGCGGCGCTACGGCGTGACCCTCATGCAGCTGCAAAACGCGATCGCCAACGCCAACCAGACCGTGGGCGGCGATTATGTCAACGAAGGGCAGGTCGCGATGACGGTCCGCAGCGCCGGGCTGTTTATGGGCGGCAAGGATCCGGTGACCAGGGTGTTGGGGCTGAAGGACGCGGAAAGCGCGGCCCGCATTCTTCGGGCCGAAGAGGAGCGCCGCATCAAGGAAATCCGCGCCCTGGTGATCACCTCGGTCAACAACCAGCCCGTGCGCGTCGAGGACGTCGTCGAGGGGGGCCGGGCCGAGTCTCCGGGCGAGTTACCCAACGTCGGCGTGGTCGTCAGCCATCAGACTCGGTTGGGCATCCAGGGCTATTGGCGAGCCGACAAGGATCGGCCCTCGGGATCGACGCACACGATTGCCGAGCCCGAGTTCGGCCATAACGAGGCCGACGTCGTGCAGTGCATTGTGCTCTTGCGCAAAGACGAACAGACGCTGCCTGCCCTCAAAGACGTCAAGGCTAAGGTCGACTATCTCAACGACCCCGCCACGGGCCGCATGCTGCCGGGCACGAATATCGAGTGCTACTACGACCGCGAAGATCTGCTCAAGATCACGACCGACACGGTGACGGAAAACTTGATGATGGGCATTGCGCTCGTCGTCGCCATTTTGTTCATGTTCGTGAACAATATCCGCACCGCCGTTATTGTGGCCATCAACATTCCGCTGGCCCTGCTGTTTGCCTTCACCGTGCTCTACGTGCGCGGCAAGTCGGCGAACCTGCTTTCGATCGGGGCGGTGGACTTCGGCATCATCGTCGACTCGTCGGTGATTATGGTCGAGAACATCTACCGCAACCTGGCCGCGGGAAACTACCCCGAGCTGCCGATCAACCAGCGGATCCTGCGTTTTGTCAGGGAGATCGACGGGGCGCTGTTGTTTTCGACCCTGATCATGGTCTGCGCCTTTATCCCGCTGTTCACCATGCAGGGCCCGGAAGGCCAACTCTTCGCGCCGATGGCCCAGACCTACGCCTTTGCGTTGGGCGGCGCCCTGATGCTGGCCCTGACGCTGACGCCCGTGCTCTGCATGTTCATGTTCAAGAACTTCAAGCCCACGCAGGAGAACTTCCTCGTCCGGTTTCTGAAGAAGCGCTACATCTGGCAGCTTAATGTCTGCTTGGATCACCCGTACCTCACGGTGATCGCGATGACGGCCCTGATCCTGTACACCGCCTCGCTGGTGCCCAGGCTCGGTCGCGAGTTCATGCCCGCCTTGGAGGAAGGCAACCTGTGGATTCGCGGGACAGCGCCGCTCAACATTTCGCTCGAGCGTCACAAGGAACTGTCGATGCGGGCCGAGGCCATCATGGCCACGTATCCCGAGGTCGAATCGATCGTGAACGAGCTCGGCCGACCCGACGACGGCACCGACACCGACGGCTACTACAACAGCGAGTACTTCGTGCCTCTGCGGCCCGAAAGGGACTGGCCGAAGATCGTCGAGCAGGCGGGCTGGCGACGCTGGATCTTCGGTTCGATGCGGGCCCGCACCAAGGAGGAAGTCGTCCGGGACATGGACGCGGAACTCGAACGAAAGCTTCCGGGCATCAGTTGGAACTTTTCGCAGAACATCCGCGATAACGTGATGGAGGCTCTCTCCGGCATCAAGGGGGACAACTCGGTCAAGATTATCGGCCCGGATCTCGACAAATTGGAGCTTCTGGCCACGAAGACCAAGGACGTCCTGCAGCAGATCCCGGGGATCGTCGACGTCGGCATCTTTCACATCCGCGGCCAGTCGCACATGGAGTGGCGCGTCGACCCCGAAAAGTGTCAGCGCTGGGGCGTGCAGACGGCGGACGTCAACAACGTGGTTTCAAGTGCGTTGGGCGCTCGGGCCCTCTCGAGCATGGTCGAGGGCGAAAAACTGTTCGACATCTCGGTCCGCTGGCCCAAGCGTTTGCGCAGCAGCGAAACCGACATCCTCGATATCCCGCTCGACGTCATCAACAACACGGTTGTGCAGAACTCTGGCCCCAACGTCGTTCCGACCGCTCAGGGAACGGGCACGGCGCCCCCCACCTTGCAGGGCTCGGCAGCTTTTACGGGCAACCAGATCAGCAGCAACGCG
This sequence comes from Planctomycetaceae bacterium, assembly GCA_035623955.1. GTDB lineage: Bacteria > Planctomycetota > Planctomycetia > Planctomycetales > Planctomycetaceae > DASPSM01. Next base: position 5,970 of record DASPSM010000438.1, on the reverse strand, counting down.
CCGCGTCTCAGGCTGCGCGAGGTCGTCTCTCCTTTGGCCGAAGACGGCTCGCCTGACCCTGACGGCCAGTTCGAGCGCCCCGGCGCCTCGATGATTTATCGGGAGCAGGGGAAGCGACTGATCGCCATCAAGTTTGGCGTCCGCGACCGCGACCTGGGCGGCGCTGTGGGCGAAGCTCAGCAAAAGACCAAACACATTTTTGAAGCCCCCTATTACGCCGTCTGGAGCGGCGAATTCGAGCAGATGGAGGAGGCCGAGGGACGCCTGATGTTCATCGTCCCGATCTCGCTGACGCTGATCGTCATTCTGCTCTATGCGTGCTTCACCTCGTTCCTGGATGCGATCGTCGTCTTGAGCAACGTGTTCGACGTGGCGGTCGGCGGCATCTGGGCTCTCTATCTCACCGGAACGAATTTCAGCGTTTCGGCAGCGGTCGGCTTCATCTCGCTGTTCGGAATCGCCGTGATGGAGGGGCTTTTGATGATCTCGTACTTCAACGCGCTCCGCGCCGAAGGCCTGCCCCTGCGAGAGGCGATCGTGCAAGGAGCGGCCAAACGGGTGAGGCCCGTAATGATCACCGCCATGACCGCCATTCTGGGGCTCTTACCGGCCGCGCTGTCCACCAAGATCGGCTCGCAAACGCAGAAGCCGCTGGCGATCGTCGTCGTAGGGGGCATGACGCTTACGCTGTTCGTCGACCGGTACTTGATGCCTGTGCTATATAGCTTCTACGGAAGCCGCCAGCCGCCCGGGAAAGGCGGCATGGCCCACTAGGAGTTTGCCTCAGACTCATGCTTCGCATCGATCACCCGACCCGTTGAGGATTTTCGCAAGCAATGCCCGCCCCTGCCCCGCTCGAGGAAGTTCGTTCGGTTCGCATCGTTTGCGACCCGGTTCTCAAAGACGGAGTGCTCGAGAAGCTCCTAGAACTCCAAGCACCAGGCTTTACCTGGTGGAAGGCCTATGGAAAGGGCCACCGCGAGACCGTCCCCGACGTGCAGACGGTCGCGGGCTGGCACCGCGGCCTTGGAACCGAGGAGCGAGTCTGCATCGAAGTCTGGTGCAATCTTTCCATCGCCGAGCAAATCGTTTCCTATTGTCAGGGAAGCCAGTTTCGCGGCATCGGAATGATCGCGGGCGTGGAGCCGTTCTGGATGCATCGAGATGAAGTCGCCAAGTTTGCTACGCGATAATGGCGCCACCAGAATCCCGGTTGGCATCATGGACCGACACGCGATCGCCCGACTGCTGATCGTCGACGACGAGCCGAATGTCCAGTATTCGCTGGAGAAGAGCCTGCAGTCCGACTGGCTGCAGGTGCTGACGGCTTCGACGGCGCGGGAGGGAATCAATCTGGTCCGCGATCAGCGACCCGACGCGGTCATCCTCGACGTTCGTCTGCCCGACATGTCCGGCCTCGACGCGTTCAACGAAATTCGCCGGATCGACTCGCGGCTGCCGGTGATCATTTTGACCGCCTACGGCACCACCGACACGGCCATCGAGGCGATGAAGCGCGGCGCGTTCGAATACCTGCTCAAGCCCGTCGATTTTCGCCAGCTCCGGTCGTTAGTTGGCAAAGCGGTCGAGTTGAGCCATCTGCGGCATGTGCCGGCGGTCACTGCCGAGGACAATCCGGCCGACGATGACACGGTCGATCGCATTGTCGGTGAAACTCCGGGCATGCGCGAGGTGTATAAAGCCATCGGCCGCGTGGCGCCTCTTGACGTGCCGGTGTTGATCCAGGGAGAAAGTGGAACGGGCAAGGAACTCGTGGCCCGCGCGATTTACCAGCACAGCCGACGTGCCCAAAAGCCCTTCCTGGCGATTAATTGTGCGGCAATTCCCGAGGGAATCCTCGAGAGCGAATTGTTCGGCCACGAGAAGGGGGCCTTCACCGGGGCCGACCGCCGCCGGATTGGAAAGTTCGAACAGGCGGATGGCGGCACGTTGTTCCTGGACGAAATCGGCGACATGACCCTCAACACGCAGCCCAAGCTGCTGCGGCTATTGCAAGAGCAGAAGTTCGAGCGCCTGGGGGGCGAGGAGACGGTTCGCACAGACGTGCGCGTGCTGGCAGCCACCAACCAGAATCTCGACGAGGCGGCGGCCGCGGGGCGATTTCGTGACGACCTGCTCTACCGCCTCAAGGTGTTCACGATCTGGATCCCGCCTCTTCGCGAGCGACGCGAGGATCTTCCGCTATTGGTGGCCCACTTCTTGAAGCTGCTCTCCAGCCATTTGGGGAAACGCGTGACTTCGGTGGCGCCGGATGCGATGCGGCTCCTGGAAGCGTATCCGTGGCCCGGGAACATCCGCGAGCTGCAAAGCGCAATTCGCCACGCGTACGTTCAGTCTGCCGGCGAAGTGATCACAGCGGACTGCCTGCCGGACCATTTGCGGGGCGACGCGCCGGTTCCGCGTCCAGCCAAACTGGAGTCGCATCCGCAACTGGTCGAACTCACCGAGCTGGTCTCGGGTTTATTGCGCAGCGGAGAGTCGGACATCTACGACAAAGTCACCGCCGTCGTCGATCGTGTCGTCCTCGAGGCCGTGTTGCGTCACGTGAAGGGAAGCCAGGCGCAGGCGAGCAAGTTGCTGGGCATCTCGCGAACGACGCTGCGCTCGAAGCTGCTCGACCTCGGATTGATGATCGAAAAGAAGCTCCTCTCCGACTCGGGGCGCTCGGAGGATTGAGGCCGGCTTTTCGTAGAGTGCCAAGGCGAGCGGCCTCGAAGCTCAAAGCCGCTACGAAAGAGCCGCGCACGCAATACGCGGTCCGCCGAAGGCCTTTCGGTCAAATTGTGGCGGTGCTGGGGCGCCGCGAAGAAACCGCTCACTGCGTGCGCGGCTCTTAATAACCAAACCGCTTACAGACAGCCACCGATTGCGCGCATGATCCAGCGATCGACCTGACGCAGGAGCGGTCGTGACGAGGCTCGACCGCACGGCGGCACGCGAACGGCGACTTCCATGCCCGCCGCATACAGCAGCCGGCCAACCCGCTCGGCTTGCGCGCTGGAGGCCTTCTGACCGTCACCGGCGATCAGCGCGTGTTTGCCGCACAGGGTACGGAATTGACGCAGCGGTCGGCGTCCCCAAGGAAATCGTCCACCCAGCGCGGCAATTCCGGCGAACCATTGTGGGCGCGCGAGGAAAAGATCCCAGGCCATTGTGCCTCCTTCGCCCGCACCCACTAGAAAGACCCGCTCGGTGTGGACGTGAAAGTCCCGCCGCATCTGCCGAACGCTGGCGTGCAATCGCTCCTCGAATGCGAACCCCGCGTGACGCGTGTGGCTCCAGCCGAATCCGTCGGGCGATTCGCCGTTCGTGCGCGCCGTTCCGCGCAGTGCCAGGCCGAGATAATTGCGCATGCTGATCATCGGCAGGACTTCGACGATGTCACGTTCGCTCTTGCCCGATTCGTGCAGCCAGACGACCAGCGGATAGGCGTAGTTCGGCTCGTAATTCTCGGGCACGAATACCCCGCACGGATGCGCCCCAGGCGCGGGATGCCGGCAATCGTTGTCGCGGACCTGCGTTTGTGTCTCCGAGGTGAGAATGATTTCGGCAGCGGACGAAGTGCAGCCGGCGGCGCCGGCGATCTGGGCCGAAACGCGAAACTCCGGCGTAGCGGGATCCGACCAGAGTGGTTGTGAAAACCGTGACGACGTCATGGACGATTCCTTTCCTCAGCGGCGACCGACAAGCGATCGCCGGTCTGGCCTGTCGCTCCCAGCAGCGGGTCCCTGCGCCCCTGGGCAATTTCTTCCAGCGAGAAGTACTTTCCCGGACACGCGGTAGCCTTGATGTCGCCGTGTCTGATGATGTTGACGGTCTCGATGCCGTAGCGAACTCGCAGCACGCGGACCAGACGGCGCAGCGACGCGATTTGCGCGGGGCTGGGCGGCCCAAGCTCGAAATTGCCGACAACCGCGATCCCGATCCCGTGCTTGTTATGCTCGTCTTCGCCCGCGTGAGCCCCCGGCAGCTGCTGTCGCCAGCGGAAAGTCGCCTGGATCTCGCCGTCGCCCATTCCGTTGCCGTTGCCGACGACGAAGTGATAACCGATCCCCAACCACGGGTTCCCGTTCTTGTCGCGGCGCTGCAGATGGGCTTCATGGATGCTTTCGACGCTTCCGTGCGAGGACGCCGTGTGGTGCAAAACGATGTAGGTCCAGTGACGCGGTGGAACGCTTGGCTTCCACGGATCGATTGCCAGTTGCGGCGGCCCGTATGGATCGAAGCGGCCATCGATGGCGGCCTGCGATTCGGGCGCTGGCAACAGGGGCGTGCGACTGACCATGCGGGGAGTTGCCGGTTCAACGTCGGGTGGAAGCGTTGCCGACGGCATCCGTCCTGGCTGGAAGCAGCCCACGATCAGTGCGCAGACCGCTGCCAGCCCAAGGATCCCTAGCCCCCTGAGCGCCAACGCCGTCTCCCAACCCTGGGAATCTGCCGATCCTTCGGACCCGCCGACAACAAATCCCTTGCCGACGACGGGCTAGGCGCTGGACTGTACAGGGACCAGAAAACCGTGTCAACACGCACACGCGGCCCGCACGGACCCTGTCACCGATCCGGAATAACCCGAGGTGAATACTCATCGGGACCGGTCAAACTTCGCACAAGCGAACGGCGATGCGGCCGGAATCGTCAGCCTAGTTTTCCAAATCGTTCACGCGTCGACGCCTGTAGTGCGCCGCTTCGGTTCAGCAGTGTTCCCATGAGCACGTTCGCTCTATCAGCGGATCACGACCGCGTCGCACCAATCGGCCCAGTCATCCACATCCGCCAGTTCGCCGTACTCGACGATCAGCGTGAGCCGGTGCTTTCCGGTCACGTCGAGCGGGCCCACGGTGAGGGGGCGCGAGCTGCCCGTCACGAGACGACTCGTCCAAAGGCGTGCGCCGTCGGCTTCGACGGCGAATCGCACGCTTCCCTTTCCCTCGGCAGCGTCATCGATGGCCGCCGTGGCTTGAAACAATCGGAACTGTCCCCCCAGCTCATAAGTGATGCGGCTCTGGCTGCGGGTTCCCAGTCCCTTTGCATACTGCCGACCGCGCACCGAGAGCGGTCCGCCGAATGCAGATTGGTCCTGCGCCGGAGCGGTTGCACTGATCGGGCCGAAGTACGGCGCCAGGCGACTCTCCGCCGGCCGGAGATCCGAGAGATAGGTGGTGCGCCCGTCGAGGAACCGAATCGAGGCGATGGCGGAGAGAGGCAACTCCAAAGTCGAGGCCAAGAGGGACGACAATCGCAAGGGACCCCCGGGCTCGCGGCTCGCATTCCAGCCCGTTACTCGGGAACCGTCGCCGAGAGTGACTTCGACGCGTGGCTTGTGCACGGCGGGCAGGCTCGTCAGTTCGGAGCTGAAGGCGATGCCCCGCACGCGGGGCAATTCGATCTCCAGGGTTTTTCCCCCCTGCGAAAGCTTGAGTGCCGCCTGGTCGAACGAGACCAGGTCGCCGGCCAACCGATCTCCGTTCGTAAGCAGCACAGTGTCGGACTTTTCCCGGTGGCCAAACACCTGATTGAAAGCGCGCGTCCGCTCGACGGCCGCCTCCGGCACGCTGACTACTACGCCCGTCACGGAGGCCGCTGGAATCTGAATCGGCGGCAAATCGGGATAAGACTTCCAAAGCGCGACGACCGATTCATCGCTCATGCGCGAGAGCCCGGCCACGATGCGATCGCCATTGGCCAGCTGAATCAGCGAAGCCCGCGGAGTCGATAGGGAATGATTCGCAAACTCGAGTCGAACAACATCCGCCGGTGCCAGGCGCACTGCATCGCGCCCGATCACGATCTCACTTGCAGAGATTGATCGCACGACACCCGTTTGACGCGTGCCGTCAGCCAGATAGATGGTCGCCGTGTCACCTTCATCGTCGGCTCGCACAACACTCGCCGCCAGCGCGATCAGCAGGCCGAGACAGGCCCGCCGAAGCGACGCGCCGAACACTCTCG
>DASPSM010000422.1:0-6909 GCA_035623955.1 Planctomycetaceae bacterium | reverse complement strand
GGAGCTGCGGGGCGTCGCCAATCAGCTCCCCAACGTCTGCCTGCGCGTCGCCCGTCAGGATCCGGCCGCGGCCGAACGGCTGCTGCTCAAATACGCGCAAGTCCCGCAGCCCAAAACCGACGCGGAAAAGATGTTTGGCCTGGGCGGGTCGTTCGGCCTCAATCTGTCGAAGGAATTTATCGAGTTTCAGGTGACCAAGCTCAAGGCGACCTGCTACGGGCTCATCGCCGAAGGAGCTTTGGCGCACGACCCGGCGGCCGCTCGGCACGCGCTGAGTGAGGCAATCGAGCTGGTGAAGCCGCTGCGCGAAGGCTTCATTTACCCGATGTCGCAGGAGTACCACGGCCCGGCCATGTTGATGGCAATGCTGGTCCCCGTCGCCCAGCGCCTCGATCCCGCGCTGGCCCGAGAAGTGTTCTGGCGGGCACTTTCGGTGCGGGTGGCGGCGACGGGGGAGAGCCGCGAGCGCGAGAAGATCGACGTCGACACCTGCCTTTTAGCCAACATCATCAGACATTTCGACCGCGAGATTGCCGCGTCGCTGATGGAGCCCGTTCTTGTTCGGGCGGGCTCGAGATCGTTCGCCGGAATGGGGTTTTACTACTGGATGCTGCGGGCGCAGACTCTCGAATCGCCCGACCGGGCTATGAAATGGGCGGATTCATTTTGTGATCTTCCTTCCTTAGACGGCACCGTTCCCCGCGATGCGGCCAGGCGTGCCATCGCCAACATCGTGGCGCTACCCGCAAATTGGGAAGGGGACCAGAGCCAGCGGCTGCAAGACGACCTGGGAGCCGTCCAGAACTTCTACGGCGTGTACGTCGACCGCAATTAATGCGTCGACCCCAATCTGAACGTCCCGCATGCCCGGTCGCCCGCAAGCGGCGGCTTCCCTGCCGCAAACGACATTTTTGCATGGCGAGCACAAGTTACTAATTCGATGCGGGTTGATCGTTGCCGCATCGAGATTTTGGGTCGACGCACACATTCCCAAGCCGACAGCTTGCTGTCGGTCCGAAAGCGACGACGGAGTCGTCGGCCTGGCAACGCGGGCGCCCGGACCGGCGACCGGAGGCCCTGCCCTTAAGGTTTTGTAAAGGTTTCCCGGGTCGGGGGTTCCGGCAGGGCCACGCTTGCGACCAGCGGACTTGTCGCGTGGCCCCCACATGTGGAGAATGACAGGACCCCTCCTTAGTGTAGAGAAATACACGAGTCATGATGCGATCCCTTGTCCTTCTGGTGGGCCTGGCCGGCGTGCTGGGCCTTGGTGCTGCCTGGTACATCCACGAAACGGCGGATCAACCCAGCACGTTCCGCACAGTTTCTGTCGACCGTGGCGATTTGATGGCCACCATCGGCGCCACGGCCGTCACCGAACCCGAGCAATTGGTCGACGTCGGCGCCCAGATTAACGGCATGGTCAAAGAGTTCGGCAAGGATCTCACCGATCCCACCAGGACGATCGACTACGATTCGAAAGTGGAAGTCGGCACGGTCCTGGCGGAAATCGACCCGGCGCTCTATCTGGCCGCTCTGCATCAGGCCAAGGCCAACTACGACAATGCCGTGGCGATGCTCGAGCAGGCCAAGACCAACCTCAAATTGAGCAAACAGAACTGGGATCGGGCGATCATCCTGCATGACCGCAAGGTCATGTCACAGGCCGATTACGATTCCGCCCAAGCCGACCTCGAGACCAAGGGACCCGCGCTATTGGCTGCCCAGGCCTCCGTCGAGGTCTGCAAGGCCAATCTGGAGACGGCGCAAACCAACCTGAATTACTGCACCATCAAGTCGCCGGTGAAAGGCGTGATCGTCGATCGACGAGTCAACATCGGCCAGACGGTCGTCTCCAGCCTGAGCGCGGCCAGCCTGTTTCTGATCGCCCGCGATCTCACGCGGATGCAGCTCTGGGCCTCGGTGAACGAAGCCGATATCGGCCAGATTCACCCGGAACAGAGCGTGCAGTTCACGGTCGACGCCTATCCGCGCGAGGTGTTCCGCGGCGTAGTGTCGCAGATTCGGCTCAACGCCAACATGACCCAGAACGTCGTCACTTACACCGTTGTCGTCACCGCAGATAACACAAGCGGCAAGCTGCTCCCCTATATGACGGCCAACGTGAAATTCGAGGTCGCCAAGCGCGACAAGGTCCTGCTGGTGCCGAGCGCGGCGCTGCGCTGGAAGCCGCAGCCGAACCAGATTGTGGCCGAAGCCCGGGAGGCGTATGCGAAATCAATGAGGCGTCGCGAGGGGCGGCCCGGCTCCGAATCGAAATCCGACCAGGCGCCCAAGTCCGATCAGACGCCGAAAGGCGAGGTGAGTCCGTCGGCAAGCCCGCCGTCCAAAGGCGAAAACATCCTCGCAGAAAACGACGAGCCCAAGCCAGGCGACGCGGCCTCGCCAGGCGAGGAATCAGCGGAGCCCAAGGTTGCCAAACCGAACAGTGAGAAAGGAGATTTGGGAACCGCCAAGAAAGGCGACGGCCGGGGTCGCATGAAGCGCGGCGATCGCTCTGCGAAAAAAGGAGGCGACATCCACGCGCCGCGAAAACGCAGAGAAGGCGGACGCGAGAAACCAACCGTCTGGGTCGACGACGACGGTTTTGCCCGACCGATCCAGATCGAGACCGGCCTGACCGATGGAACGCTTGTGGAAGTGACCGGCGGCGATTTGAAAGAAGGAGATCAGATCATCGTCGGAGAAGTCCGCCGCGAAGAAATGGTGCAAACCAAGAATCCGTTTATTCCCAGCATGTTCCGCGGCGGCGCGCGGAAGGGCCCCTAATCCCGCTGTGGTCCTCGCCAAATCACCTCCCATCCGAAGGACATAGCCGGTCCAAGAGTTCCGGGAAATCTCCCATGGCCCTGATCCGTCTCGAAGACATCACCAAGACGTACTATCTGGGCGAAATTGACGTCCCCGTGCTGCGCGGCGTCTCGCTCGAGATCGCCGAGGGGGAGATGGTGGCCCTGATGGGAGTGTCGGGCTCGGGCAAAACCACTCTGATGAACCTTTTGGGCTGTCTCGACCATCCGACGTCGGGGCGCTATTGGTTCGAGGGAGAGGAGATTTCGCAGTACAACGCCGATAAGCGCGCGAACCTGCGCAATCGCAAGATCGGGTTCGTGTTCCAGAGCTTCAACCTGCTCCCGCGCACCAACGCCTTCGACCAGGTGATCATGCCGCTGACCTATTCCCCGCACAAGATCCACGAGCGGGAGGAGAATGAGCGCGGCACCGGCCTGCTCGAGAGCGTCGGGCTGGCCGACCGCATGCACCACGAGCCGAGCCAGATGTCCGGCGGTCAGCAGCAGCGCGTGGCGATCGCGCGGGCTCTCGTCAACCGGCCACAACTCCTCTTGGCCGACGAGCCGACCGGAAACCTCGATTCGCGGACCAGCGAAGAAATCCTGCGGATGTTCCAGGAGCTCAACGCGGCGGGGCTGACGATCATCATCGTCACGCACGACGCCAACGTCGCGGCGCACGCCACGCGGATCATCCGCATGCGCGACGGCCGCATCGAGGGGGACGACGGCGTTCCCGTTCGGGCCGGATCGGGCAACGGCCGCTTCCAGGGCCGTGATTCGGGCGCTCCCTCGCAGGCTGGCCAGTCAAACGGCGGGCAACGGGCCGGTGCACGCGTCGCGCCAGTCCCGGAGCCCGTTCTGGTGGGATCGGGCGCCGGCACCGAAGCCCAGGCTCAACCGGTGGCGGCCCATCAAATCGACGCCGCCCACGCGCTGAATCCCGAGGCCGAGGCCGACCCCAAAAACGCAGTCGCCCCGCAGCCAGTCCCGGAAACGGTTTCCGACTCCGAGAAACATGGGCACAAGCGCTCTGCCAGACGCAGATTCTCCACTGGCCGCATCCTCCCGCGGACCTTGAGCGTCGCCTTCAAAGCGCTGCAGCGGAACAAGACCCGTTCGTTCCTCACCACGCTGGGTATTTTGATCGGCGTGGCGGCCGTGATCGCCATGATGGAGATCGGCCAGGGCTCCAAGAACGCCCTGCAGCAGACGATCGCCAGCATGGGGGCCAACATCCTCATGGTTCAGCCGGGGGCGGCCACCACCGGCGGCGTCTCGTTCGGGATGGGGAGCATCACAACCCTGACGCCCGACGACGCGACCGAAATCCTCCGCCAGTGTCCGGCCATTACCGACGTCGCGCCGATCGTCCGCGCTCGGTCCCAGGTTGTCTACCAAAACAAAAACTGGGTGCCGCTCTATATCTACGGAACGAGCCCTTCGTACCTCGACGTCCGAGATTGGACCGAGATGGACGAAGGCGCAATGTTTCAGGAGCAAGACATCCGCGGTGCGAGCAAAGTATGCGTGGTCGGCGCGACAATCGTGCGCGAGGTGTTTGGCGGCGAATCACCCCTGGGCAAGGAGATCCGCATTCAGAATGTCGGCTTCAAGGTCGTCGGCGTCCTGTCCAAGAAGGGGGCCAACATGATGGGCATGGACCAGGACGACATCGTGCTGGCCCCCTGGACCACCATCAAGTACCGCGTCAGCAACAGCATGATGACGCAGGCCAACAGCAGCTCCAGCGCCGCGGGTGCCGCCGACTCCACCACGGCAACGGCCAACGCCGCGACGACGGTCAACTCGCTCAGCTCCCTGTATCCCAGCGCCACGGCTCTTTATCCGACGGTCTCGGCGGCTCAGACGGCCGACACGCCCCAGCTCGTTCGCTTCGCCAACATCGACACGATCATGGCCAAGGCCGGCTCGCCTGAAGAAATCCAGGCAGGCATCTCGGAAATGACGTCGCTGTTGCACGAGCGGCACCGCATCAAAGCCGGCAGCGAAGACGACTTCAATATCCGCGACATGACCGAAATGACCAAGACCCTCTCTTCCACCTCCGATTTGATGGGAAGCTTGCTCCTGTCGGTCGCGCTGATTTCGCTCGTCGTCGGCGGCGTGGGCATCATGAACATCATGCTCGTCTCGGTCACCGAGCGGACGCGGGAGATCGGCCTGCGGATGGCGGTCGGCGCCCGCGCGGCCAACATCCTGCGGCAGTTCCTCGTCGAGGCCGTCGTGCTCTGCCTCTTGGGCGGTGCCATGGGCATCCTGATGGGACGCACCTGCTCGATGATGGTGCAGCGGATCTTGCACTGGCCAACCGAAACGTCGCTTCCCGCGGTCATGGCAGCCGTTTTGGTCTCCGCCAGCGTCGGGATCGTGTTCGGCTACTATCCGGCGTGGAAAGCCTCGCGCCTCGATCCGATCGAGGCCCTGCGCTACGAGTGACGCGATCCGAATGAATCCGCCCGGCGAGCCGCGAGCGTAAGCTCGCGCGTGTTTCGCATTCGATTTCGGGAAATAATTAGACAAAACCGACCGCCCTGATGATCCTGGCGCGTATCGGTGTCCGGTCCCGATTCGTTGGCATGGCTCACCGCCGCTTGGCGGGCATGCGAGGCAGCCCATGGTCGTTCGAGGCGGTCTTCTCGCTTCACTGCTTCTCTTCGTGGGATCTCTCGCGCGTGGCGAAGAGCCCTGCGTGCTCCACGGGCGCACGCTGGATCAGCAGGGGCAGCCGATTGCCGACGTGTCCGTTTCGACTTACTGGAACGCCAACGGAATCACGCTCGAAGATCTCGCGAAGCTGCAGAAGGAAAGGGCCGGCGACGAAAAGTATTGTGCGCACGAAGGCCGCATGGAGCCTTGGGGCGCTTCTCCGACAAAAAGCGACGCGGCCGGCCACTTCTCGATGAAGATGGGATGGCGCGATTACAAGCTCCTGGCGATCGACAAGGAACGAAAACGGGGCGCACTCATCGTGCTCGACTCGCTGGGAGCCTCGTCGGGCGTCGACGCCGCGCTGGTCCCGTTGATCAGGCTTCACGGCCGCCTTCGCATCGCGGCAACCGGACAGCGCCCGAAGTGGTCGGTGGTCGTCGTGAATCTGCCAGAGAGCGCGAAACTTCCCTTGGGATCCGACCTCCTGGCGCGGTGCGCGTCGGAGAAATCGACCTTTGAATTCGCGCTCCCGCCCGGAAAGTACAACCTCCAGGTTTATAGCGCCTCGGCCCAAGGACAATCGCACAATATCGACCCGTTCTGGCCGGTGACTCTGACCGCCGACCAGCGCGAATTCGACGCGGGGACCCTCGAGCTGACACCCGCGCGGCCGACGAAGAGCGACCTCGTTCGCCAAACTCACCCGAAAGGGACGTGGACGGGCACGGACCCGAAAGAGCACTATGGCCAGCCGGCGCCCAAGTGGCACGTCGTCGATGCGCGCGGCATTTCCAAGAACGCACAAATTTCCGACCTGAAAGGGAAATGGGTCCTCGTTTACTTCTGGGGGACCGGGTGTGCCCCCTGCTTAGGGAAGACGCTGCCGGCGCTTGCCGAGTTTTACGAAGCCCACAAGCACGAGCGCGATCGCTTCGAAATCGTGGCGGTCTGCGATGCGGAAGCGCCGCTCAAGACCATGGCGGATCTCGATCGCGAACTGCAACCAGTCGTCCAGGCAGTTTGGCACGGGAAGCAGCTCCCATTTCCCGTGATCCTCGATAACACGCTCGAAACAGCGAAGAACTTCGGCATCGAAGCGATGGGAAAAAAACTCTTGTTCGACCCGGACGGCCGCCTCGTTCCCGGCGACGAACAGGCGCTCGCCAAAAAACTTCGCGACACCGCACACAGCCCTGCAAAGCCCTTACCTTGAGTCGAGCTTCCGCCTGGCTGTGAGTGATGCTCGCAGGAGCGACTGAGCAGGCGCGTGCTCGCCCATCAGCAGGTTGGCGAATTCAACTCGCGGAGCGGACAACTTCGACATTCGCAGCCTGCGCTTGCGGCTCCGATGTGCTTCAGTCCGAGTCGAATTTCCGGCCCCAGATCGCGACGCCAAAGGACTTCGTAGGTGTGGTTGGGAAATCGG
>DASPSM010000413.1:0-2816 GCA_035623955.1 Planctomycetaceae bacterium | reverse complement strand
GTCTACCGCGTCACCTGGCCGGGACGTCCGCTGGAGAAACCGGCTCCGATCGCCGGTCAGCCGATCCCCGCACTCTTGGAGCTGCTCAAGAATCCTGACAACCGCGTGCGCTATCGGACACGGATCGAACTGTCGGGCCGGCCCACGAGCGAGGTGATCGCCGCAGCTCGAGAATGGCTCAAGGACATAGTGCCCCACGGAGGCGAATCCCAGCACCCGCATGAGGAACTCGAGGCGCTGTGGCTCTTCCAGAGTCACAACGTCGTCGAGCCGTCGCTGCTGGCCCTCGTGCTCGACTCGCCTTCCGAGCAGGCTCGCGCGGCTGCCGTCCGCGTCGCGGCTTACTGGCAAGACCGACTGCCGAATATTCTTGCTCTACTGCGGAGGGCTGCCGAGGACCGGTCGCCCCGCGTGCGACTGATGGCGGTTTGGGCAGCCAGTTTCGTGCCTCATGCCGAAGCGGCCGAAGTCGTACTTCTCGCTCAGGAACAGCCCACCGATCGCGAACTCGACTATCTGGCGAAAGAGACGATGCGAACGCTCGCCCCGCTCGTGACGGCCGCTCAGGCGGCGCATCAAACGATCGCGTTCAAGACTCCGGCCGGCGCCCGTTACCTTCTGAAAGGGCTCTCGAACGACGAGCTGCTCAAGCGGCCGCACGATCGGCTTGTGTTGACAGAAATCCTCACGCGGGCGGGAATGACCGACGCGCAGCGGCACAACGCCGCGGCCGGCCTGGCGCAGCTCGACAACTCCGATGAGACGCGCGTGCTCCTGGACGCGGTGGAACGCCTGGCTGCCAACCCGGCTCGGGCCGACGTCAGCGTGGCGTTTGATCTGGTCCGCGAGCTGGGCACCCGTGCCCGGAGGACGCCGGCTCACGAAGATCCGCTCGAACGACTGATCGAAAAATCGAATTGGCCTGTGCTGCGGCAAATGGCGATTGCGACGCTCGTCAATCAAGAGGGATCGGCCGAGGCTGCCTGGTCGCGGGCGCAGTCCAGCGCACGATCCTTGCAAGATTTCCTGGACGCGGTCCCCTTGATTGCCGATCCCGGCGTTCGGTCATCGCTCTACGAGCGAATCGAACGGCTGCTGACTGCCTTGCCCAAACCGCTCGACGGGGCCGACGCCAGGCAAATTCACCGCGGCGCAATGCGGGCGCTGACGCAGATCCGCGGGCAGGAAGCCCGCACCTTCACGCTGCTCGGCCGCTTCATCCGCGACGACGTCGACCGGATCGCGGCCGTCCGTGCGATGCAGACCATTCCCCGCAACACGTGGCCCGCGGCCGAGGTCGCGCCCATCGCCAACGTGCTCCTCAAGCACATCCGGCAGACCGCGCCGCGCCGGCGGACGCGTCCCGACGTGCTCGACGAGTTCGAGTTGTGCGAAGCCCTCTCCACGCTGATGCCCGCGGCCGAGGCGAAAACCTTGCGGGCGCAACTCCGCGAGCTGGGCGTGCGCGTGGTGAAAATCGGCACGCTCTTCGAGCGGATGTCGTACGACCAGGATGTGATCGCGGTGCAAGCCGGCAAGCCGGTGGAGTTCGTGCTGCAAAATAGCGACCTCATGCCGCACAACTTCGTCATCGCCCAGCCGGGGTCGCTCGAAGAAATCGGCCTGATGTCCGAGGCCCACGCTCAGGAGCCGTCTTTCGCGGCACATCATTACGTGCCCGATTCGCCCAAAATTCTGGCGGCCGCCGGGCTGATGCTGCCGCGCGAGACCGAGCGGTTGAGCTTTAATGCGCCGACCGCGGCGGGCGTTTATCCGTTTGTCTGCACCTATCCGGGCCACTGGCGGCGGATGTACGGGGCGCTTTACGTGGTCGACGATCTCGACGCCTACCTGGCCAGTCCCGAAGCGTACGTGGCCAAGGCCAAACTCGAGCCGCGCGATCCGCTCTTGCGCGATCGGCGCCCGAGGACGGAATGGACGCCGGCCGATCTCGCCGGCCCGATCGCCGAGATGTCGCATTCCGGCGGCCGCAAGTTTGCCAACGGCCGGCAGCTCTTCACGCTGGCCAACTGCGTCGCTTGTCACCGCCTGGAGAACAAGGGGAACGTCTTCGGCCCCGACCTGACGAAGCTCGATCCGAAATGGAAGCTGGCCGACGTCCTCAACGAAATCCTCGTTCCTTCCGCCAGAATCAACGAAAAATATCAGACCAATATTTTCGAGCTCTCGAACGGGAAGACGATCTCGGGCCTCGTGCTGGAAGAAAATCCCGAGACGATCAAGCTGATCGAGAACCCGCTGGCCAGCGCCACGCCAACGATCCTGCGCCGGGGCGACGTGCTCGAGCGGACGCGATCGAAGACGTCGCTGATGCCCAAGGGGCTTTTGGACAAGCTCACGCGCGACGAGATTCTGGACTTGCTGGCCTACGTGGCTTCCGGGGCCAATCCGCAGCATCCGCTCTTCCGAACCAAGGCCGAAGACCACTCCCACGCCCACGCCGCCGCGAACTGAGCAGTTCGGACGAGATCGAGCGCTCGCGCGCACAAACGCCCATCGTTGTTGCCAACGATGGGCGCGTATCGTGTCTGTTCGCTTGAAGCGAACCAGTGTCTAGTTGGGTACGCCTGGTGCGTACCGGTGGCTAGTTCGGAGCGCCGGGCGCGTTAGGCACCAGGATGATCGAGATCTCGTCGTCCAACACGGTGGTCATGGCCTGCTGCAGCTTGGCCTGACGCTGGGACAGCGTGCCGATGCACCACTTGTAGCCGTTCGTCGGGTCCGTCGACGAGCTCGGGAAGACGGTTCCGCCGAGCGTCGAGATCGACTGCATCAGGCTGACGGCGTCGGCCTGG
>DASPSM010000383.1:0-5245 GCA_035623955.1 Planctomycetaceae bacterium | reverse complement strand
AGGGCCGCGTGCAGATCGAATCGGCCGTGCGAGCGCCCCGAGCCCTGCCAGGTGGCCGTCTGTCCGTTGCAGGCGATCAAAATCGCCGGGCGCGAGAAATGCTCGACCACGCGGCTGGCGACGATGCCGATCACGCCGGGGTGCCAGCTTTCGCCGGCGAGCACCACCGCCGGCGCATCGTGCCAATCCGATCGGGCGGAGATCAGTTCGCGGGCCTCTTTGAAGATTTTCAGCTCGACGGTGCGGCGGCTCTTGTTGAGCTCATCGAGATGCGCCGCCAGTATGGCGGCCCGATCGGGCTTGTCGGTGGTCAACAGCTCGACGGCTAGTCGCGCCTGCCCCAATCGGCCGGCCGCGTTGATCCGAGGCGCGATGGCGTACGCAATGTCATCGGCTTCGATTGCGGGCGATTCGTCGAGTTGCGCGACTTTAAGCAGCGATTTGAGGCCCGGCAGAGCGCGGTCGCGCAGGCTCTTGAGGCCGAACTTCACCAACAGCCGGTTTTCGCCACGCAGAGGAACGACGTCGGCAATCGTGCCGATCGCCGCCAGGCTCATCGCGTCGATCAAAAACTCGCGCATCACGGGCGACGCCTTTTTGCCGTCGCCCAAGCGCTGGCAGATGCCCCAAGCCAGCTTGAATGCGACGCCCACGCCGCACAGGTCGCCAAACGGATAGCCGCCGGGCAACCGGGGATGCACCAGGCACGCCGCTTCGGGCAGCGACGCGCCGGCCCGGTGGTGATCAGTAATGATCAATTCCAGGCCCAGTTCGCGGGCCAAGAGCGCCTCGGCAATGCTCGTGATGCCGCAATCGACGCTGACGACCAGGCGCTGCGGATCCTCCTGGTGCAGTTGCCGCAGGGCCTCGCAGTTGAGCCCGTAGCCTTCTTCGGTGCGCGAGGGGATGTAGTAATCAGCCTGCCCGCCGGCCAGCGTGACGCAGTGCCACAAAAGCGCGGTCGCCGTCACGCCGTCGACGTCGTAGTCGCCGTAGATCGTGATTCGTCGCCCGGCGCGGATGGCCGACACGATCCGATCGGCGGCGTCGGCGAGTCCGGGCAATAACCCCGGTTCGCAAAGCGTGGACAGGCGCGAGTGGAGGAATTCCGGCGCCTCGTGCTGCAGGCCGCGAGCGATCAGCACTTGCGCCATCAGCGGCGAGACGCGGAGCTCGGAAGCCACCTGCCCCACCAAGGCGGCATCGTGGGGTAAATACCGCCAAGTCCGGGGCATGCTCACTCCCTCCCTGCGAGCCGATTCGTCCGCCGTGAACGAACAACGACCTTCAATCCAGATACTTGAGTCCTTACTTCAGCTCGCGCAGCCGAATGTTCCGCAAAGCGGCCAAGGTCCGATACGAGGCGATGCCGAACGGCCGCGAGGCTTCGACTTCGCTGCGGATCGAAATCTTCTTGCCGGCCAGCGACTGGTTGACGATTTGAACCTTGTCGATCCAGGCCTCGATTTTCGCGTCGGTCACGCGGAGCCGGATCGTGTACCAGCGGCCCGTCTCGAACTCGCGATATTTCGTGGTGGAGTTTTCCGAAGCGTCGAGGCCGTCGATGCTGGAGAGCCCGCACACACCGCCGCCCCAGCCCCCGATGATCAGGCTGCACGGATCGTCCTTGACCGGGAACGTCAGTCCGCAGAAGAAGTCCGAACCGTCGACCCGCCGGGCCTCCAGCGAGACTTCGTAGTTTCGGTGCGGCACGGGGCGCAGATAGTTGACGCCAGTGAGATCGTTGCCAACTCCCAACAGGATCGCGCCCTCTTTGACCTCGACGGTTCCCTCCCCGCCGAATTCGGTCGACTTCCAGCCTTTGAGCGTCCGGCCGTCAAAGAGCGCGGTCCAGCCGGCTTTCGGATCGTCGGCCCGGAGCGTTCCCGGCGCAATGATGCCGAAAATCAACGCGGCCGCCACGATCCTTGGGCCGGCCGATCGGTCCGTGCCGCTGGGAAAGATCTGCTTCATCCCGAGGATTATCCGCTGCCTGCGGATTGTTCCGCAAGCGCGGCAGAACCCGAATGTTACCGGCCGACCGCCAGCGGCGAGAGACCGCACGCGCGGGGCCTGAATCGCGGACCGTCGCGGCCCGCGCAATCTCCGTAAGCTAGCCTTCACAGACAGGGCCGGCGTTTCCGCCGTGCCATCTTTTCAGCCCATCATCCCACAAGATGCCCGGAGTCTTTCCATGATGCCGCTCGCAACGGCGATCGACTATCTGTTCGAGCTCTGCGACCGGGCAGTTTCGGGCGGATATCTCGTCGCCATGGTGCTGATCTGCGCCCTGCAATACATGTTTCACCTCTACGCCACCCATCGATCCCGCGAGTTGAAGGAGCGGCTCTGTCGCCAGATTGACGACGTGGAGAAAGATCTCCGTACGGTCAACCGCGACCGCACGCTGACTTCGCTGGAAAACCAGATCCTCCGCGAGTTCACCGGCGAGCTCGATCTCGACCGCACGCTCGAACAATTGATTGGCCGGCTGGTCGACGGCGGAGACGGCTTCGCCGCTTATGTCCCGCTGGGCATTGGCGACAAAACGATTCGCCACGCCCGGGGCCTCTCGGAACAGTCTCGCAGCGGCCTGTTCGTCGATTCAGAGTTGCTCAAGCGGGTCTCCAGCGAAGGAGTCGCCGCTTTCCGCCGCAGCGATCTGCAAGGGACGGCTTTGCTCGACGGCCTTTCACCCGCCGACCGCCAGCGGTTCGACCGACTCTTCATCTCCGGCATCGGCGACGCAGAAAGTCTGGCGGGCGTAATCGTATCGACGTCGCTGTTTCCGCCCGGCATTCCGCTGGAAGAGCAGATCGAGCTGGCCCGCCGCTTGATGCGCAGCCTGTCGGGGATCGTCCGCCGCTCGACCGAGCTGGAGGTCCGCGATCAGCAGCTGCAGTCGATCAACGAAATCATGGAGCTGCGCGCGGTCACCGATCGCAAGCACGCCTCACCACTCGACATGGTCGAGGCTTTCGTCGATCGTCTGCGGGGCATGACCGGGGCCGAACGAGCCGTCCTCTTCCTGATTACCCCGGACGGCCGCGGCTCGTACAAGCCCTTGTGTCGCTGCGGCGACCCGCTGGCGGCCAGCGTTGCCCGCAGGCACGCGGAATTCGAGGCAATCCTGGCCGAGGCGGCCATCGCCCGCAAATCTCCCGAGTCGGTCGCCGGCGCCGAGTTGACGCGAATGGGCGTCGGTTCGCCGATCGGCTCGGCCATTATCGCGCCGGTCATCAGCCCCAACGGAATCGCCGGGGCCCTGTGCCTCACGCGGCAAGCCAACGAGCCCTTTGAAAACGTGCGTCCGCAGCTCATCGCTTGGGCGGCCCGCTATCTGTCAGAGACGTTGCTGCGCGTGCTGCACCAGGCGGTTTCGGAGTGGCACGCCCGGCACGATCCGCTCACGGACCTCTCGAATCGCCGCACGTTCGACGCCGAGCTGGCCAGCGCGCTGCGTTCCGCGGCCTCGCAGGGGGGGCAGTGTGCCCTGCTGATGGTCGACATCGATCGATTCAAGGGGATCAACGATCGCTACGGCCACCTGGTGGGCGACGAGGTGCTTCGCAGCGTGTCGAGGGTGCTTAAAGAAGCGGTGTCGCGGCTGACCACTCGGACTTCGGGCCTGGCTGCACGCTTCGGCGGCGAGGAGTTCGCCCTGCTCTTGCCCGGCATCTCCGCGGGCGACGCGACGTGGGTCGCCGAAACGATCCGCTCGAGCGTGGAGGTTATGCCCATTCACTCACAGCAGGGACAGATCAACGTCACCGTGAGCATCGGCCTGGCCATCGTCCCCGATCACGCGCGAACGGGAGAGGAATTGATTGCCGTCGCCGACGCGGCTCTGTACCAGGCCAAAGACTCCGGCCGCAACCAGGTGATTTGCTCGGGCGCTGTCGCGGCCGGTTGAACCGTGCAACATCGGACGAGAGCCGAATCTGGAAGCGCAATTCGACGAGCGAGGCGCTCGCACCGCACTTGTGTTGCCGCAACAGTCCGACGAAAATCGAACCGCCTTTTTCACGCCAGCAGAGTCCAAGAGCCGCCGAAAGACACCCGAGAATGCAGACTGTGATGCCGGCCGCCGAGGTTCATAACCGGGGCATTGCGCACTCCGGCCGCACCATTGCCGTCATGCCGGCGTACAACGCCGAACGGACGCTCAAACGAACGGTCGAGGATATTCCGGCCGGGGCCGTCGACCAGATCATCGTGGTCGACGATTGCAGCCGCGACAACACGGTCCAGGTCGCTCGCGATCTCGGTTTGACGGTGATCGAGCACCCGCAGAACCGCGGCTACGGCGGCAACCAGAAGACCTGCTATCGCCACGCTCGCGACCTGGGAGCCGAGTTCGTCGTGATGATCCACCCTGATTATCAATACGACAGCCGCGTGATCCCGATCGCCGTCGAGATCCTGCGGCTGGGAATTTGCGACGTGGTGCTCGGCTCGCGGATCCGCACGCGCAAAGAGGCCCTCGACGGCGGCATGCCCGGCTACAAGTACATCTTCAACCGCTGGCTGACGATCATCGAAAACATGGCCCTGGGGCAAAACCTGGGCGATTTCCACAGCGGCTTTCGCGCCTATCGCCGCGAGGTGCTCGAAACGATCCCCTACGAGCGCAACAGCGACGATTTCGTCTTCGACAGCGAATTCCTGGCCCAAGCCGTGCACTTCGGCTTCAAGCTAGGCGACATCCCGGTCCCCGTCCGCTACTTCGACGAAGCCTCGAGCATCAACTTCCGCCGCAGCGTCGTCTACGGCCTGTCGACCTTGAGCGTGCTGGTGAAGTACTGGGCCAACCGCCTGCACCTCTTCAAAAGCCCGCTGTTCCGCCCGCAGTCCGGCTGAGGGACTGTCGTTGTCCCGTCCCGGGTAGGTCCCGCTTGCCGAGCGGGACTTGGTGTGGCGTGCGAGGTCCCGCCCGGCAGTCGGGACCTACAGGCGTCCCGTCGTGTTCGTGTCCCGTCCCGTTCTCTCACCCTCTCCCAGTCCGCTGGGAGAGGGCCGGGGTGAGGGCCAAGGCCGAGAATCTTTAAACCAACAAGTCGCCAGGACACCAAAGTTTCAAAGGCACGATTTCTTGGTGCGCTTGGTGTCTTGGTCGATCAAGGTTCTGCCTCTGCTTCCTCCGTGCCTCCCGTGACGTTCCCTGGACTCCGCTCAGAGGTGGGACACGAATGGGACGCCTGCCGGTGCGAGAAGTGTCCCGTCCCATCGTTGAAAGTCCCTTCTT
>DASPSM010000379.1:0-6074 GCA_035623955.1 Planctomycetaceae bacterium | reverse complement strand
GCCGCGTCGAGGCAGACGACCGCCTCTTCTTCGCCGCGCTGCTCTTGCGTGAAGAGCCGATTGCCGAGCACCACAAACGACGACCAGGCGGGGCCGATCCGGTGCTTCCAGACGAGCTTGGGCGGGGCGGCTTTCCAGTCGGTGGCGATCTTTGTGCCGTGCAGCTCGCCTTGCCGGTTCTCGCCGCGGAAACCGGGCCAATCGCCGGCTGACAGAACGAGCGGACGATTTGCTTCGGAGTCGAGCGTTCCACTCGCCGGCGACGCGGCTGCGGCTGCGGCCCGTTCGGCCAGATACAGATCCTCGGCCGACCGTTCCCAGCGCGGGCTGATCGAGGCCTTCTGCTGCCCGTCGATTCCGTTGATTCGGATGAGCGAGAATTGAGCGCACACGAGCGCGAGGACCACGAGCAAGCCGTTTCGGATCGTGGCCGGCGACCATCTGCGGGCGATCAAAAGCCAGACCGCCCAACCCGTGCACAAAAACCCGGGCCCCGCAAACAAAAGTCCGACGACGCCCACCGAGCCATCGCCCAGAAACTTCACGATCGCCCCGGCAACGATGAGCGCGAAACACAGAATCAGCCGGTCTCGTCCCGGGATCGCCCGGCGAGTCAGCAACCAGGTCAAAAACAGCAGCCCAGTGAGCAGGCTGGCACCCACGGCGCTGAAAAATCCATGCGAGATCACCAGGTCGAGTTGCGAAATCACCGTCATCGCGACCCAATAACCGGCTGCAATCACGACGGCCGGCCAGACCCGCAGCACGCGCGGCGACGCCGCAGCGGGCGGCTGCAGTTCTGGAATCGGGGCGGCTTCAATCTGGGGAGCGGACATCTTGGCTCTCCTTCGGCGAATCAACGCAAGGCGCGATCGGCAGACTGAATCGTAAGCGCGCGGCGGAAGCGGGAGAATAGGGATTCAGCACGACCACGCTCTCAACGATTTGGCGAACCGCTTTCCAACAATCTGGCGAAGGGGGGAGACAGGGCTTGCGACGTCACTCCGTTGTGCGCACCTCCGCCGTAGAGCGCATTCGCCGGACGCCCCGTTTCCTTGAGATGAACGGCGCGCAATCTGGCCAAATCTCGGGCCCGAGATGTGCTCTGGACGTTGTGGAGAGTGTAAAATTCCAGTGCGGTCACGCGCAGGAGGTCCGCACCCATGGGCAACAAAAAAGACGAACGTGCTCGAAACGATCCCAGTAGCAAGCGTCCCGAACAGTTGATTCGCGACACGGAAGCTGCAGCCGGGGACGAGGCGACGAATCGCGCGGAAGAGGACGCGGAGGTTGCCGCGTTCGAAGAATTCCTGGTCGACGAGGCGGGAAGGGAGACTTTCCCAGCCAGCGATCCCCCTTCCTGGACTCCGCTGGGCATCACGGGGCACAGCCATCACCATCCCACGCCGGGCGAGCCGTCGCAGCCAGCCGAAACGCCGTCGAAGCCGAAATAGTGGCCGCGATGAGCCCGCGTCCCCGCAAGTGGCCGGGCGCTGTCGGTTTCGTGGCGGTCCGGCTAAGATCGAGTGAGCATTCCAGCCGATCCTCCCTCCGCTATCTCGCCGCGATAGCCCCCCGTCCCCAGCCCCGTTGGAGCCCCTCCGATGTCAGCGCTCTCTCGACGCAACTTTCTGCAGGGTACCGCCGCTGCCGGCGCATCTTTGCTGATCACTGGAACCCGGGCGTCCGGAAAAATCGTCGGGGCCAATAATCGCCTGCGGATCGCAGTCGCCGGCGTGAACGGGCGGGGGAAGTCGCATATCAGCGGCTGGCTGGAACAGAAAAACGTCGAGATCGTCTACCTCATCGATCCCGAGCGCAACGCGCTCAATCGGGGCCTCAAACTGGTCGAGCAGAAGTCGGACGGCAGCTCGAAGCCCAAGGGCCTCGCCGACGTCCGCAAGGCGCTCGAAGATCGCACGCTCGACGCCATCTCGATCGCGACGCCCAACCACTGGCACTCGCTGATCACGATTTGGGCCTGCCAGGCCGGCAAACACGTCTACGTCGAAAAACCGATGAGCCACGACATCTCCGAGGGCCGCTCGGCTGTCGAGGCGCAGAAGAAGTACGGCGTTGTCGTGCAGCATGGCACGCAGAGCCGCAGCAGCGCGCAGATCGCCGGTCTGCACGAGGCCATTCAGCAAGGCAAGTTCGGCCGCCTCAAGATCTCCTACGGCTACTGCTGCAAGCCGCGCCTGGGGATCGGTTTCAAATCGCCGACGAATCCGCCCGAGAACCTCGACTGGACCCTGTGGAAGGGCCCGGCCGAGATCAGCCAGTATCACGCCAACCTTGTTCCCTACAACTGGCACTGGTTCTGGAAGACGGGCAACGGCGACATGAACAACCAGGGAACGCACCAGCTCGACATCGCTCGCTGGGCATTGGACCGCGATCAGACGGCGCCGGTTCGCGCGATGGCGATCGGCGGACGCTTCGAGTGGAAGGACCAGGGCGAGACGCCAAACACAATGTTCGGCATTGCCCAGTTCCCCAACGGCCAGGAAGTGTTCTTCAACGTCCGCAACGTCAACTATGACGGATACGAACATCAGGTCCAGAACGAGTATTACTTCGAGGACGGCGGCAAAATCGTTCCCGTCGCGGTCGACAGGAAGAAGGACCACAAAGTTCTGATGTATTTCGCGAAGGGGAAAAAGTCGGGCGAAAAAGTCTCGGTCCCCCCCGGCAAAGTGACTCCCGGCGGCAATTGGGCCGCCTTTATCGCCGCTTGTCGCGCGGGCAACCCGGCGATGGCCAACGGCAACGCCGTCGACGCCCACTACGGCAGCCTGATGGGCCACCTGATGAACAATTCCTACCGGCTCGGTACCAAAGTCCCCTTCAACGCCAAGGCGGGCCGCTTCGGCGACAATCCAGAAGCGCACGAGCACTTCATGAAGCTGCACGCCATGATGCGGGACGGCGTGGGCGTCCCCGAGGACAAGGCGGAGTACATCGTCGGCCCCTGGCTGACCTTCGACCCGCAGACCGAGCTCTGCGTCGGCGCATTCGCGAACGAAGCCAACGCTTTGCTCAAAGATGCGAATAACCGCGGCTTCGAGGTTCCCGCCCCCAACAAGGTCTGACGGCCCGCGATCGATCCGCTTTCACCCGGGGCCGGCTTTGCCCAAAAACGGGGACAGACCCCTGACCCGTTGCGGCTGGAGCGCTGGTTTGCCCTTCCGGTAGGGGGTCAGTCCCCGTTTTTGGGCACCCGGGGCCGGACACAAAGCGCACTTGCCCCCCCGAGCGGAATCGCAGTATTCTTCGGCCGAAGTCCCTTGTCCGGCTGCTGTCGCTCTCACGCAAGGGACGCCAAGGATCCGCCGTCACGTTCGCGCCCTCCCGGGATTTCAATCCGAGTGGGCGGCGATCGACTCGGCGCCTGCGGATGGATGCCGCGAGATTCAGCATGTTCGATCTGAAAGCCTTGCTCGCCGACGAGCGCGGCCACCTGGCGCTGCTCTCCGAAGAACGGATCAATCCGGCCCTGTGCAAGGCCCTCAAGGTCCTGGGCTACAACAAGCAGTACGTGCGCGGCAAGGGGGCGTACCTGTTCGACCAGGCGGGAAATCGCTACGTCGACTGCCTGTCCGGATTCGGCACGTTTGCCTGCGGCCGCAATCACCCGGCGATCCGCGAAGCACTCAAGCAGACGATGGACCTCGACCTCCCCAACATGGTGGCGATGGGAGTCGCATCGCTGTCGGGCTTGCTTGCCCGTGAATTGACCAAAATCGCGCCGGGCGAGCTGGAGATGGTCTTCTTCACCAACAGCGGCACCGAAGGGGTCGAGACGGCGATCAAATATGCCCGCGCGGGAACCGGCAAGCCGCGGATCGTCCACTGCAAACGGTCGTTTCACGGGCTGAGCCTCGGTTCCCTGTCGGTCAACGGCAACGACGAATTCAAGGAAGGCTTCGGGCCGATGCTCGAACCGGTCTCATCGGTGCCATTTAATGATCTGGCCGCGCTGGAGCGAGAGCTCGCACGCGGTGACGTCGCCGGGTTCATCGTCGAACCGATCCAGGGAAAAGGGGTCTTCGTCCCCAGCGACGCGTATCTCCCCGAAGCGGCCGCTCTGTGCCGCAAGCACAAAGCGATCTTCGTCGCCGATGAAGTCCAGACCGGTCTGGGCCGGACCGGCAAGATGTTCGCCTGCGAGCATTGGGGCGTCGAGCCCGACATCCTGATCGTCGCCAAGGCCCTTTCCGGCGGCTACATGCCGGTGGGCGCCGTGCTGAGCAAGCGCTGGATCCACGAAAAAGTCTTCTCGCGGCTGGACCGCTGCTTCGTCCACTCGTCGACGTTCACCGAAAACGACCTCGCCATGGCGGCCGGCCTGTCGACGCTGTCGGTGCTCCGCGAGGAGAAACTGGTGGAAAACGCGGCGGCGATGGGGACGCGCCTGGCGGATGGGCTCCGCAAGGTCGGACGCCAGTACGAAATGTTCGGCGAAGTGCGCGGCCGCGGCCTGATGATCGGAATCGAATTCCGGGCGCCGACGAGCCTCACGTTGAAGATGGGCTGGAATCTCCTGCACTCGCTCGATCCCAGCCTCTTTTGCCAGGCGATGTTGATTCCCTTGTTGAGCGACCACCGCGTGCTCGCGCAGGTCGCCGGACATCATCTCGACGTCATCAAGCTCTTGCCGTCGCTGGTCATCAACGAAGATGACGTCGACTATCTGGTCGGCGCCCTCGATCAGGTGATGGCCGCGTGCCACCGCTTTCCCGGCCCCGTCTGGGAGGTTGGCAAGCGGCTGGCGGGCGCGCAACTGCGAGGCGGCAACTAGCTTCAACCCGGCTGAATTCACAGGTTGGGTGCCATGCCCACGGCTCGGCGTGGGCATGCATTGCAGGACATTCCCACCCAAAGCAGTGAGACCGTTCGGTAATTGCGAGCGGTCGACTTCGCCCCGCCGGGGGCCGCAGCCGGTAGCCAGGCTTCTCGGAGAATACGACGCGAAAGCGCTCTGCTGAAGCCCCGTGAGGGGCGAAACTCTTTTGGCCACGTGGCGTAAGCCCGTGGATCTGGTTCCGCGTGGGCGACAGAAGCCCCCGAACGGGGGCGACACTCCGTTGATCCAAGAAGTGCCGCCCCCATTCGGGGGCTCAAGCGCGAAAGGGAGTTCGCATCCCACCCGCTCGCGCGGGTGGCAAGCAGAGTGCCACCCCTCTCGGGGTTAATGCCCCAATTACCGGACGGTCCCACCCAAAGCAGTGGGCATGGCACTCATCAGTCCAACCACTTAGCCGGTTAGTCTTGCCGAGGATCTGCGCTGGCAGCGGACTCTGCGCTCGAAACGCCTCATTCCAACCCGCGCCAATTGCTGGCAATTTTCCGGCGGTTCCCTTGCTTTCGCGCGGGTGGTCAGCCGCGGATCGGGGATTCCCGGATGCGTTGCATCGGAATTTTACCCAGAGCGGTCTGGGAAATCCCCGATGGCGATTTCAGTCGCGCCCCGAATTGTGGAGGCCAAACACAGCCGGTACGGTCGCTCATGTGCTGAAACGTCTGACTCGAGCGTAAGACTCGTCGGCACTGTGCCAAACGTTTCCGGGCCAAACGTTTCCGGGCCAAACGTTTCCGGGTCGTCTCCCGTTTCCGTCCATTCCAGCTTTAAGGAGTTCTTCGATGACGCGATTTGGGTTGCAGCGCGAGAGGCGCGCTGGCTTCACTTTGATCGAGCTGCTGGTGGTGATCGCGATTATCGCGACACTCATCGCCCTCTTGCTGCCGGCCGTCCAGGCGGCACGGGAAGCGGCCCGCCGCAGTCAGTGCCGCAACAACCTGAAGCAGTTCGGCATTGCCATGCACAACTATCACGACGTCGCCCGGATGTTCCCGATGGGCGCGTCGGTGTACGGCAACAGCTGGGCCTCGCTCGGACTTCCCCTGCCGGGGAACGTCTATGCCCACACCATGGCCAGCGCCTTTCTCCTGTTGACGCCGTATGACGAGCAGACGGCCTTCGCTCACGCCTACCAGTGGAACCGCGCCGTCAACAGCCAGTCGGTCACCGCGTCGAGCAACGGCATCGGCTTGACGCCGGCCGCGCTGCAAGC
>DASPSM010000334.1:0-9633 GCA_035623955.1 Planctomycetaceae bacterium | reverse complement strand
CAATGACTCCCCAGGGGGCGGACGTTTTTGTGCAGCCGCCCGAGTTTTTGTGCAAACGGGCGTTTTTGTGCAAAGCCGGTGCCATGACCACGGCTCGGCGTGGGCATGTCTTGAACTTCGAGATGGACCGTCCATACGTTCGTGCTCTGGGCAATCATGAAGATTGACCCGCAGGGACTGAGAGCGACCGCTGGGAACGCGTACAAATTGGCCGGTGGGAAAAAGACGCCCACCCGGCCCGCCGCGGACGAAAAGTAGGATCTGCTGGTGGTGGGGATTCTTTTTCCCAGAGGGAGAAACGGATCCCCGGCACGCGACAAGACGGATTTGGGTGCCACTGGTGGCGTCTTTGAGCCGCCAGTGCTCCGGAAAAGGTGTGCGAGCGATTTGTCGGCACGTCAGAACGTCTCTGCCGCACCTCAGACTTGTGAGAAGACACTGGCGGGCCAGAACCCCCGCCAGTGCCACCCGGCATTTTAGAACATGCCCATCCAAAGCGGTGGGCACGCCACCGGGCCGCGAGAAAGCGACTCCGTCTCCCAGGGTGCCCGACTCGCCTCTCCACGCACCTACTTGCAAAAGCGTGGCGCGCCGATCAATTTAAGGGGGAATGGCAAAATCCTCGAGCCCCGAAAAGACGACGCAACCCGCGCTGATTGCGACGTGTCAAGAAGAATCCGGACTAAAGCCGGTCGTCCTGTCCACCCGGACGGGACGGCCAATTCTGAATGGGCAGTCGGATGCGATCTCGCTCTTCGAATGGCATCAAATCGGCGACATCCAAAGGCGGTTTCCGCCGGGGCCTTTGTTGCAATACGTGAACGGGACCTGTCCGTTATACAATTGCCATGGGTTAACGTTTGCAAGTCGACGGACGACAATTGGCCCCGAAGACTCGCTAATCCCGACGATTCTGAAGGACGATGGATACGAAGAGATTCAGAAAGCGAATACTCAACCGGGTGACCTGATTTTGTACCTCAACCCCGAAGACAATGAGGTTGAGCATTCGGGAATCGTAGTAAAAGTCGTGGAGTCGCCCCTGGGATCGCCTGTCCCACACGTCTGGAGCAAATGGGGAAAGGGGCCTGAAGCAATTCATCACTTCGGCGAGTGTCCTTACTCGCCGGAAAATGTCCAATTCTTTAGGTTGCGCAAATGGCAACAAACCAAGTAGGTCTTGACAACGCGAAGTTCTCGCTTCTCGTCGCAAACGATGCGAACTTTCTGTTGAAGCGACTAAAGAAAGATCCCGCGGTAAACGAACTCGCGCGGACCGAATCGCCTGACAACCTAATCGCCTGGCTGACCGCCCGCATGGACGCTGCACCGAAGAATCTCGACGAAGCGTTGGCCGTTTACATGCGACTTGCGGCGCTTTCGCTGCAAGGCCAAGACGCAGTCCGAAAACTTACGGAGTCGAGCCTGAAACTGCCAAAGATCGAATGGGGCGACCGCCTCATTGGCTTGATCATTGCTGGCGCAAAGTCTGTCAGTCGCACTATTTTCGGTCCTGAGGGGTTCGTGAACGTGACCGAGGTAAAGGAAACGGAGCAACCGAGGCAGCGGAGCACGAGCAGAATTGTCCTTCCGGGAGATCCGTCGTAATGCCGTCAGTCAAGCTATTCGCATGCGCTCGTGGCGTGTCGGTCGATCGATTCACGGACGCTCTCAGCCTTTTTGAGGTGGTCGACGAGATCAAGCTGCCTGCGTTTCCATCGCTATACCCAAAGCTAAGCTTGGTCCTGTCGGCCGAAAGGCAACCTGGCGACCCTGACGTAATTCACGCCAATCTCCGGGTCGCAGTCGACGACAAACTGCAAGGCCAACAACCGATCGATCTAACGTTCGGCCAGAACAAGCTTACGCGAAACATCGTCGAATTTCCGGCGATTATCCTGCCTGCTCCTGGGAAGCTAAATTTTACGGTCAGTAGCGTAGAGCCGCCGTTTGAAACGACGTGCTGCGTCGACCTACCTGCGCCCACAGTGCAGCGTCCGGCGGAAGTTAGGAAAGCGACAACGCAAGCAAAAGACCAGCCGGCGGCTCGCAACCGGAACACAGCGCAGCGCAGGGCGCCGCGAGCGAAGGCAGCCTCCAAGCGTGGTCATTGAGCGTAGCTGTTCGGCAGCATAGCCCACCCATAGCCGTGGCTATGGCACCTGTTGGCTGATTTTTCGTCTTTGCCAGGACGAAGGCCGAGAGTCTCTGCCCGCGTGTCGGTCGGCCCGCTCGGCGAGCGTTTCGCCCAGCTCGATAATCTCGCGCAGGGCTGGTCCGCTTTCGGCGGACGGCTCGCCTGGTTCGGTGGTCGCGCGTCTGGGAGGACTACCGCGGCGGCGGATCGCCGAGCCGGCCTTTTTCAAACGCTCTCAACGGCTCAGCGGGAGCTTCGCCCTCCCAAAGAAAACCGGCCCTGACCCTGCCCGCCGCATCCGAATGTTGAAAGTTTGGAGTGGGGGTAGCAATCTGAAAGCCCGTGCCTGTCTCGAATTTGTAGACTGCGGGCTCGGGGATTAGCCGGTCCGAGCTTTCGAAAACCGGCCCTCACCCTGCCCTCTCCCATCCGAATGGGAGAGGGTTTTTGTTTGGTGGCGTCACGGATCCCGGGCCTGCGCTGCGCTCCGACCCGGGCTATCGCTGGCTCGCACCGCTTGGAAGAGTCCGCGGGCTGCGCATCCGTCAGCTGCCCGCCGGGACAGGCTTGGCGGAGGGATCGCTTCGAGCGGCGGGCGGCCGGCCGGACAGGACCAGCGCGATTGCCAGGCAAATGGCGATGAGAGCTGCGAGCACGATCGGGATGATAAAGAGGTATTTCCACGACAACGCCGCGTTCACCACGAACACGATGAGGAAGGAGACCACGATGGGGCGAACCCGAATGGCATCGGTCTTGGCGAGCGCCCCCACTTGCCAGAGCACCACGGCTTGCAACAGGAGGTAGACGCTGATGGCGATTCCGAAGCCGAAATACAGGTCCCAGTACGTTCCTTTGAATCCTTGTTCTTCGAAGCTGTGGCTCTTCATGGCTTCCAGCACGGCCGTCGCTTCGGCGCTCGTGTAGGGAGTCCACGGCATGCTGCTGGTGTGGCCGGCACAATAGAGCAGCGTGAGGACAGCCGCAACGCGCAGAAAATGGAACGCTTTCATCTGCCGCCTCCGTTAAGACACGAGTTGTGGGACGCAAAGCCGCCAAGACGTCAGATCTCCGGCTTACCGCCTGAAACGTCGCGGTGCAACCGGCGGGAAACGGGTCTGGACGATTGCACCAGGCGACGGCCATCGAGCTGCCGTTTCATTCGTATGACGAACGAAGCGACTCGGGCGGGACAATCCGGGGAAAGATTTCGGCGGATCAGCGGCAGCCACATCGGGCCGATCGGCAAGAGGCCAGAATTGCCGGCGTGGGTTGTCGGGTTGGATCAGAGGCCGCAAAATGCGTAGGCGAAAACGTGCGGAACGCATAAGCAGGGTGGAGCGTGGGATTCGTCGGCAAATTGCTGCTGATCATCGGCCTGGGAGCGACCTTGCTGGGCGGGTTCGAGGTCTGGCTGTTATGGCGCGGCACGAAGGAGGCCGAGCAGATCACGCTCGAAGAGTTGGGGAAGAGGGACGGGACCAACAACGTTCATTTGACGATCACAAACTTCGCGTTGGGGAAAAGCTTCATCGGCCGGAAGAATAAGGACGAAGAGTGGCAAATTGTGTGGGTCCCGCTGCTGTCGCCCGAGGGGAAGTGGACGCCGCGGCCGGTGGTCGCCTGGTCGAACGCGGTCCACAATCAGGACGAGCTCGCCGCGTTGTACAAACGGCGGACGCTGACTGGCGTGGTGAGCAACGGCAAGCAGTCGGTCGGGCAAAACCAGCGGGAGATGCTGGCCCAGAAGTATCCGAACGTCGACCTGAGCGGAGCGATCGCCTTCGAGATCGACGGCAAATTTCCTTCTCCGTTGATTGCCTACCCGATAACGGCGGTCGGCGTCATTTTTCTGGCGCTCGGTTTGCGATCGTTCTTCGGCCGCTTCCGCGCGCCCGCCAGCAGCCAGCTTTCCGAGGTGGGCGATGTGACACGGATTCCCAGGGCGTAATTACAGAGGAGCGGAGAAAGCCGATCCCTCTCCCATCCGAATGGGAGAGGGTTTTTTGTTTGGTGGCCTCCTTGTATCCCGGGCCTGCGCTCCGCTCCGACCCGGGCTGTAGAATCTCGCCCCGCTTGGGGCTACGTGATGGAATGACTTAATGACGAAGCTCGAATGTCGAAGCAGTTTTCGGGGGCGACGGCCGCTTCGGCCGTAACGGCCAGCGCCAACGCGGCCAAATGACCTAAGCCCGAAGGAAAGGCGGCATTCGTTCGTGCTTCGGACTTCGTGTTTCCTTCGTCATCCATTCGGATTTCGTGCTTCAGCGGCCCTTCGCCCTTGCATTTCAGGATATGATAGAAGCGCCGATACGGAGAAAGACCAATGAGTGTCAATGTCGACCCGGAGCTGGCTCGCTTCAATCGTTTCGTGTCCGAGAAGATTGGGGCTGGGGGCGGCGACATCTCCCCCGAGGAGGCACTCGACCTGTGGCGTGCCGAAAATCCGGCGGCCGAGGAACGTGCGGAGGCGGTCCGCGCCCTGAAAGAGGCCTTGGAGGAGCTGCGGGCCGGCGATGCGGGCGTGTCGCTCGAGGATTTTGACACCGCCTTCCGCGAACGAAACGGGCTCGGTCGCTCTTCATGTTCCGCGTGATCCTGGGCTCCGGTCACGGGCGACGACATCTGACGCTCGTCACTTCGGCAGCGGCTTGAGCTGTCCCAATAGCGTGTAGAGGCGGATCAGGCCGGTGTCGAGCATCGTTTCGCCCGCTCCGACTTCGGCGCGGGAGACGAGGCCTTCGGCTCCGTAGCCTCCTTCGACGGCCGCGCGGATCGTGGGGAAGTAGCCGTGGTAGCCGTTGGCGTAGCCGGCGAAGAGTGAGAACGCAGCCGGAGAGCGGTCGCGGAAGGCCTGGCCGAATTCGACGAAGGGCTCGCCCGGCATGCCGACCAGCGCGATCTGCCGGTTGATGACGAGCGTCGTCACCGGGCAGTCGAGCGGGTTGGTGAGGTAGCCGCGGTAGCGCTCGATCAGCTCGGGCTTCACCTGGCCTTTGAGCGAGGCGATCAGCTTGTCGGCGTCGTAGCGCGGCCTGAAGTGCCGCAGGTCGAGGGCGAAGGCCAGCTCCGGCTTGTCAGGGGGCTTGGGGACGATCGCGCGGGCGACGCGGAGGGCTTCGCGGCCCAGCTCGCGGCCGGTCTCCTGCATCAGCTTGTCGGCGTCTTCGGCCAGCGGCGTCTTGTCGAAGTAGGGATTGATGTCGCCGGCCGCTCCCTGCAGGAAGAGGCAGACGGTCCCCTCGCCGAAGGCCGACTCGACGACGGCCGCCATCGCGCTCGGATAATCGGCCGAGTACTTGAGGTTGTCGGGGCCGAAGACGACCGGATGGCAGGCGTAGTTGACGACGACGGCCAGCGTCTTGCCGGCGCGACCGTCGACGCGGAGGATGCCGACGCGCGGATCGACGGGATGCGTCGGCGTTTTGGTGGCGTTGCGCCAGAGCATCTTGACGGTGCCGTCGGGGCGGACGTAGCGGCGATTGTGGCCGATCAGGACTTCGCCTTCGCCGACGCCGAGCGTGGCCGGCTCGAGGCGGCCGGCCGCTTGCTCGATCGCGGCGGCGATCCGGTCGAGGGCCCGCTCTTCCCAGGCGGGGCGTTTGCCGTCGGGGTACTTGTCGTTGATGAACGGGGCCGAGTGCGTGTGCGAGGCGAAGAAGAAGACCTGCTCCACGCCTGCCGACGCCCGCACGCGTTTCCGCACAGATTCCATCGAGTCGACGCCGAAGGTGCGGCCAAGATCGAGAGTGACGAGCGCCAGGCGATGCGGCGCCACGTCGAGCAGCAGGACCTTGGCAAACAGCGGATCGTGCGTGCCGGTCGAAGGGCCGCTGCGGTCGCTATAGCCCCACAGGTCGAAGCTGTCTGGCGGAGTGATGTCGGCTTTCGCGGAGGCGGCGCGAAATTCGGCGGCCGGCGCAACGGGAGCTGTGAGAGCGACGGTCAGGCCGATCGCCAGCGGAATCAGCCAGGACACTGGCGGGCAAGCCGCGCCAACCGACCGTGCCAACTGGACGAGCCAAGACACTGGCGGGCAAGCCGCCAGTGCCACCCGGAGAAGACCCCTCACCCCGCCCTCTCCCCATAAGAATGGGGCGAGGGTGTCGGCGACGCCGGCTGTTCGTCGCGGAGCGGGCACGAGCATTCCCCGGAAGCCGCCGCTCGCAACTCAGCGTTTGGCGGCGGTCTGGTGGCGGACTTCCTTCGGCGCCGTGAGCGGATTGATGTTCGGGTACGGGCAGGTGTCGGGCGTGACCCGGACCGACGTCGTCAGCTTGAGCGGGTACGGAGCCCCGACGTCGTACGACAGCTCGACGAATGAGGCCGTCCAGCCCTGCGGCGGAGCGGCAATCTTCCCCACGTAAACGCCCTCCCCCTGGTCGCTGAGGGTGTGGCTCTTGAAGGCGCGGCCGATCGTCATCAGGCGGAAGTCGCGGGCCTTGGGGTTGGTGGCTTGCCACAGCGCGACCGCCGTCGGTTTCGTGATCGTCTTGACGCGAATCGAGCCGTCGGAATCGAACGTCCAGGAGAACTGCGGCCGCGGCGTCCCCTTCGTGATCGCGACGTAATAGGCGACGACGCTTTCGCGGACGTCGGTGCGCTCGAGGCCGTGGTCGCCGTTGGGGATGTAGCGCAAAAGCTTCTCGCCCGGCAGCTGATCGAAATAGAACTGCGAATTGTCGGGGCAGAAATACTGGTCGCCGGCAGCCTGCACAATATATTTGGGCATGACCAGCCGGTCGCGGTAGTAATAGGGATCTTCGATGGCGTTGAGGAGCTGCATCCGCGGGTCGTTCGCCCGCGCCATGATGTTGTGCGTGAAATAGTCCCCCACCGCTTCGGCGTAGAAGCCATAGACCTCGACGTGGTGCTTCATGGCGGCCAGTTCGTTCAGGGTGTCGATCGAGATCGGGATGATGGCCACGGCCCGCTTGTCGATGGCGCCGGTCAACCAGGTCGTCCAGCCGCGCTTGGAGCCGCCGGCGACGACGAACTTGTCGATCGGGAAACTGCCCCCC
Source organism: Planctomycetaceae bacterium (assembly GCA_035623955.1). Lineage (GTDB taxonomy): Bacteria > Planctomycetota > Planctomycetia > Planctomycetales > Planctomycetaceae > DASPSM01. The sequence continues at coordinate 2,475 of DASPSM010000334.1, read as the reverse complement.
TCCTTGCTGGCCAAAAGCTCCTGGACGCAGTCCATCGCCCGCACGGCGCTTTTGACCATCGGCAGGCGGGCGGGCCATTCCTCGTCGCCCCCCTTGAGGAACTGGTCCCAGGTGTAGGCGATCAAGTCGTCTTCCTTGCGCTTCACGCCGTCGTTGTGGAAGACGAGCGGCTGGTTCGGCACCATCTTGAGCTCGACCACCACGCTGTTGGTTTGTGCCGACAGCCAGGCCATCAGCAGGCCGGCGGATTTCGGCGCTTTGCCGCCGTTGGAGCCGCCGTCGATGAACAAGAAGGCCGTGTGGGAGGCGGGATGGGCGGGGCGGATGATCGTCACCCAGTGCTGCCAAAGGGGCCGGTCGACTTCGTTTGGCTTGCGCCAGGTTTGCGACTTGAGGTCGACGATATAGGTTCCGGCCCCGTGGGCCTCCATCTTGTGGTCGATCTTCCAGGAGTAGCTCGGATCGGGCCTGGCCACGTACCGATCGAGGGCGGTTTCGCCGGCCTGGGCCCCCCTCGACGCCAAAACGACGACGAGCAGAGTGGCTAGTTTTTTCGCAATTTCAACCGGCACGAACCCCGACCTGGACATGACCGCCTCCGGAAGGACGAATACAAAGGCCCTGCGACTGCTTTCTTCAACGATAGCGGAGCCAGCAAGGCCTGAAAAGCGCGCGGGCCTCTCGCGGGGTTCGACCGCTTAGATCATGGACAGCATGCCGCCGTCGACCACCAGCGTCTGGCCGGTGATGTAGCTCCCCGCATCGCTGGCCAACAGGAGGGCCGGGCCGGCCAGTTCTCGCGGATCGCCCCAGCGCCCCACGGCCGTGCGGTTGGCGAAGGCCTCCTTCTCGGCGGCGCTCAGGAGCCTTCCGGGCAGATCGGTGAGAAAGGGGCCTGGTGCGAGGCAATTGGCCGTGATGCCGAAACTCCCCAGCTCCAAAGCATTGGCGCGAGCCAGACCGATCACGGCCGACTTGGTGGCCGAATAGGCGTCGCGTCCCGCCCTCGACGCCAGGCCCATGACCGACGAAATGTAGATGATCCGCCCCCACTTGCGCGACTTCATCTGCGGCACAAGGGCCCGCGTGAGGGCCATGCACGATGAGAGATTGAGCTCGAGAATCTGATCCCAGTTGGCGTCGGTGATCTTGTCGATTTCCTCGGGCACGTTGGAGCCGGCGTTGTTGACGACGATATCGACGTGCCCCATTTCGCCCACGGCCGCTTTGGCCAGGCGGTCGGGCTCGGCCCGCTTCGTCATGTCGGCGACGACGTACAGACCGCGAGCCGAGGTGCCGGCGCGAATCTCAGCCAGCGCGGTTTTGAGTTCATCCTCGTGGCGGCTGGAGATCACGACGTCGGCCCCGGCTTCCGCGAAGCAGCGAGCCATCGCCTTGCCCAGCCCCTTGCTGCCTCCCGTGACGAGAGCCACGCGTCCGGAGAGATCGAAGAGAGTTTTTGGCATGTTGATCGGGCCTTTAAGAAGTGCAAAGATTCTTCACGAGGCTGTCGGGCAATTCAAGCGATCGCTCGGCCCTTGTGTCGCGAGTGGCGCCTACTCCCAGATTCCCTCGGGGATTGGCTTCTCCTCGACGATTTCGATCAGGACGTTGTCCGGGCCTTCGACGTAAAAACTCTTGAAGTGGTATTTGGGATCTTCTTTGATCGGTTCGACGATCTTCACGCCCGATTTTTGCATTCGCTCAAACACCGGCTCGATGTGGCGATACGAAAAGGCAATGTGATCGATGGGCCGGCCCTTCGTCGGCTTTAACTCCTTCAGCGGAGGATCCTGCCACCACGGCGGCGGCGGGTCGATGTCGGGCTTGCCGAAAAAGATCATCGTCACGTTGTCGCATTGAATGACGTTCAGCCAGATTTTGCCGATTGTCGACATGTCGCCGGCCGGCTTGGGCCGGTTGGGCAGCCGTGCTTTAAGCCCCAGATGCTTGACGTACCAGTTGGTCGAGGCGTTGACGTCCGTGCAGAAGAAGTGGACGTGGCCGAAGCGGTGGTGCCTCATCGTGTTGATTTCGATCAACTCTTTATCGGGCCCGCGGGCGTAGAAGTAGTAGTTGTCGGGACCAGTGAGAGGGCTGAGGGGCGTGGCGATTTCAAGCCCCTTCTTCTTCAGCCACTCGTATTCGTGCGCGACGTCAACCCCGCCCCAACCGATGTGCCAGATGCCCGTGTTGAGCGTCCCGTCCGGCGGCGAGTCGACGACATTGAATAAGAGAAACGACCGCTCGACGAAGAGGGCGTCGGGGTTGCCGCGGTACTTCGTCGGCAAGGCGCCGTAAAAGTCGCTATAGAACTTGATCGACTCCTTCGGGTCGCGGACGTTGAGCCGCACATGATGGAAGTGGGCCGGCTCGTCCGCCGAGGCCGAAGACAAGAGCAACGACGACACGAAAAGCGCAGTCGCGGTCGTTCGCATGGTTAGGTCCGTTTGCCTGAGATGTTAGTGATTGATC
>DASPSM010000310.1:0-2784 GCA_035623955.1 Planctomycetaceae bacterium | reverse complement strand
TACGCCTGTGGGCTGGGCAAGTTTCGGATCCTGGCGACCGGCGACACGGTCCCCGCCGATCGCCGCGTCGTGCCGGCGAACATTGACGAGATCCTGAGCCTGCCGCGCGAGCGACGAAGCCCCGAACAGCGCGGGGCACTGCTGCGGTATTTCGCTTCGTTTGCATCGGGACTCGCTGATCGCCGCAAGGAGCTGAGTGCCGAGCGCGCGCGGGAACCCGCGCTGCCGACGAGCCTCGTCTTCTCCGAGCGGCCGCCCGACAATCCGCGAAAGACGTTCATTCATAAGCGGGGCGAGTTTCTGACTCCGACCGAATCGGTCGATGCCGGAATTCCGTCCTTGTTCGGCCCGCTGCCTGCGGAATTCCCGCACAACCGGTTGGGCTTTGCGAGATGGCTGGTCGACGCGCGCAACCCGCTAGTCGGTCGCGTGACGATCAACCGGCAATGGCAGGCCTTCTTTGGCCGCGGGCTGGTGCGAACGGGCGAGGATTTCGGTTATCAGGGAGCCCCGCCGACTCATCCGCAGCTGTTGGACTGGCTGGCTGTCGAATTTGTGCGGCGGGGCTGGTCGCTCAAGGCGGCCCATCGGCTGATTGTCACGAGTGCCACCTATCGGCAGGCGTCGCGTGTGACGCCGGACGCATTGGTCAAGGATCCGGAAAACAAGCTGCTCAGCCGCGCACCCCGCGTGCGACTGGAAGCGGAGCTGGTGCGCGACTCGGCTCTTGCGGCAGCCAGATTGCTGTCGGAACGGATCGGCGGTCCCAGCGTCTTTCCACCTCAACCAGCCAGCGTTTCGGAGGGATCGTATGGTGGGATGACGTGGACGGTGAGCCAGGGCCCCGACCGCTTCCGCCGCGGCCTTTACACGTTTTCCAAGCGGACCTCCCCCTTCGCCATGCTCGCGACGTTCGACGGCCCGAGCGGCGAGGAGTGCATCGCCCGCCGCGAAGTCACCAATACGCCGCTGCAAGCGCTGACCTTGCTCAACGACGCCCAGTTCGTGGAGATCGCGCGAGGACTCGCCAGCTCTGTGCTCGCGGGGTCGCCAGGACCGCCGGAAGAGATTGCCCGGACTCTGTTTCGTCGCTGTCTCGTGCGACCCCCCGATAGATCCGAGCTCTCGGCCCTCGTGGCTTTTTATTCGCAGGCGCGAACAAGGTTCGAGGCCGATCCTGCCGCGGCCAAAGAGCTTGGCGTAAACATCGAACCAGCGGGACCGGCGTCCGTAGAGAAGGTTGGGCCCGCAGATTTGGCGGCCTGGACTCTCGTCGCCCGCAGCCTGCTCAACCTCGATGAAGCCATCACGAAGGAATAAGTCAGTCGCAACCCGTTCCAAGGCGCTTTCATGAATTGCCAGGCTTGGCTCCATCAAAACTGCGACCCGCGGCAGGTGACGCGACGCTGGTTCTTCGAGCAGTGCGGCGTCGGGCTGGGACGGATTGCCCTGGCCGGATTGTTCGCGGGCACGTTCTCCCGCTTCGGCCAGTCGGCCGTCACGAACGCGAGCGAATCGCTGATCCCCAAAAAAGCACATTTTCGGGGTCGCGCGAAAGCCGTCATTCACTTGTTCATGGCGGGCGCCCCGAGCCATCTCGATCTCTTCGATCACAAGCCGAAACTGGCCGAGTACGAAGGCAAACCGATCCCTCCCTCGATCATCGGCGGCCAGCGCTATGCCTTCATTCGTCCCGACGCGGCCGTCCTGGGGCCGCGGTTCCGGTTCGTCCGCCGCGGAGATTCGGGGGCTGAGATCGCCGATATTCTGCCCCACTTCGGCAAAATCGTCGACGATGTGTGCCTCATCCGCTCGATGCACACCGATCAATTCAATCACGCGCCCGCGCAGATTTTCCTCAACACGGGAGCGGCCCAGCCCGGCCGGCCGAGCCTTGGGTCGTGGGTCGTTTACGGCCTGGGAGCCGAGGCGAGTGATCTGCCCGCGTTCGTTGTCATGTCGACCGGGTCGGGGATCAGTGGCGGGGCGGCCAACTGGTCGAGCGGCATGCTGCCGACGGTCTACACGGGCGTCCGTTTTCGCAATCAGGGGGATCCGATCCTCAACGTCTCTCGCCCCGCCGGCGTGACCCGACAATCACAGCGCGACACGCTCGACCTGGTGGAACGACTCGATCGTCGCCGACTCGGCATCGTGGGCGATCCCGAAATCGCCACGCGGATTGCCTCGTACGAGATGGCCGATCGACTGGAGACGTCGGCCCCCGAACTCATGAACCTGCGCAGCGAAAGCCGCGCGACGCTCGAAATGTACGGAGCCGACCCCGATCAGCCCTCCTTTGCCCGGGCCTGTCTGTTGGCGCGGCGGATGGTCGAGCGAGGCGTGCGATTCATCAACATTTACCACGAAGGCTGGGACGCCCACAGCGACCTGAACGGCAATCACCGCCACAATTGTGCACAGACCGATCAGGGATCGGCGGCCCTGGTGCAGGATCTCAAGCAGCGCGGTTTGCTCGACGAAACGCTTGTGATCTGGGGAGGCGAATTCGGACGCACGCCCATGGTCGAGAGCCATCCCACCCTGGGCCGCAAGCTCGGACGCGACCATCACCCGCAGGCCTTCACGATGTGGATCGCGGGCGGCGGCATCAAGCCGGGCCTCGTCATCGGCCAGACCGACGACCTGGGCTTCCACGTCGTGGAGAACGGCGTCCACATCCACGACCTGCAGGCGACGATTCTCCACCTGCTCGGCTTCGACCACGAGCGGCTGACATTCCGCCACGCGGGCCGCGATTTCCGCCTCACGGACGTTAGCGGA
>DASPSM010000293.1:0-3459 GCA_035623955.1 Planctomycetaceae bacterium | reverse complement strand
AGGCAGAGCATGCCGAGGATATTTTCGTTTCGCTCGCGGCACGCTCGCGCGTAGACCTGGCTCCCCATCGTCCCGATGTTGAAGTGGGGCGGCTCTTCGCAGGTGAATGCCACGAACCGCACCGTGCGCCGAAAAGCGGTGCGGCACAGCAGGCGCGCGGCTTCGATCAGCACGGCGACTGCCGAGGCGTTGTCATCCGCTCCCGGCGTCGACCAGACCGTGTCGTAATGAGCGCCCAAGATGACGATCTCGTCACGCCGCTTGATCCCGAGCCGTTCGACGACCAGGTTGCAGGTCCTCTGGCCCTGCGTCTCGTACCACTGCCGCTCGACCGAGTGGCCGTGGGCTTGAAACTCGCGCTCGATGTAAGTGGCAGCCGCCTCGAGCGCGACCGGCTTGCCCACGTGCCGCGGACCGATCAGCCCGGCGAGTCGATCGACGTGCGTTCGCAGCCGCTCGGCAAGCTGACCAGAATCGAAATCGGCGGTTGTTGGAGAGTCATTCGGCATGATTCGCCCAGTCGATTTAGCAGGGCCTTCCGCCTTTCGCGTCTCTTAGTCGGTCGCTATATGCTAGGGGGAACGCGGCCCCGAGGATCGCCAGACATGCAACCGCATCAAGAGATTGACCGAAGGATTGAGGCGATCGCCGCGGGTGTCAACTCGTTGGTGACGCGGCTTCGTGCGGCGGGGTTCGTGTTTCATAACCCGAAAGACGTTTTCCCCGGCGTCGAAGCGGACGTCGAGCTTCATGTTTCGAGAATCGAACGCGAAATTGGACCGGTTCCCTACGCGCTGGCGGCGTTTTGGCGCCGAATCGGTTCAGTCGATTTGACCGGCTCGCACCCGAATTGGACCGGCTGTGAGTACCCGGACGCGTTGTTTGTCTACCCAGCATCGGCCGCCGCTGCCGAGCTGGACGATTTTCTCGCTGACCGCGAATACCGGCTCGCCATCGGGTTTCCATTCAAGATCCCGATCGCGCCGGACAGCTTTCACAAAGAGAACGTGAGCGGCGGCATGTGGTACAACGTTGACTGTCCCGCGACGGATGACAATCCGATTGTGAACGACGAGGGAAGGGACCTGCCGTTTTTGGACTATGTTGAAGACGCGCTCAGGATGGGAGGATTTCCGGGCGTACGCGGCGACCACAATTGGCCCGATTCATGAGTTAGCGGAGAACGCTCGCTCATGAAGGCCATCGCTGTCCATCCCGGTCGAAAAACAGCGTCCATTTGACCGGCCTGCCGAAGCCGGCCGAGCAAAACGGGCTCAAACTCCAATGGCGCGCGAATAGATTCACTGCTGCGACGCATTTGTCGCCGCGCAGATCGTGCGATTGATCAGGTCGAACAAGCGTTGAGAGAACGCGTCATATTCGAGGCGATCGGCTCCCATGAAGCCGAGATCGTTCCAAGAGCCCATGCCCCCGAAGACCCACGCCGCTTGGGCCGCCGCCATGAGCCGCCGCGAGCTCGAATTCAACAGCCCGTCGGGTGCGAGACCCTTAAGGTATTTCGATTCTATCGGCAGATCGGCGGCAAGACACTCCTGAGCCTCGCGGAAGCACCTGGCAAAAGGCGGCAGATCATGCAGAGTCGCGAACCCCTCCATGACACTTAGAATCGTGGAAAGTTCGGCGGCGAGTTGCGACAGATCCTCCGCGGGCGGATCGTACCTTTGCCGACGAAAGGCTCGATAGACAACTCGCCAAATTCGCCGATCCTCCCGCGGATTTCTGTTGTCGGGGGCGGCGTGCCAGTTTGCAAACCAGTGTTCCGTCTTGTTGCCCCGTTGCAGCTGCAACGACCAGAGCCCACCGCCTCCTACGAATGCGGATGAAATCCGATCGGGAAATTGCGGACTATCGGTCGATTCGTGCCGGATCACTGCTTTCTCGAAGCGCTTTTCGACGGCCCGGGCAAACCACTCGTCGGGCGTCCGCGAAACACGCGACCAGATCGGCACGCCTAGCGTGAGGAGGCGCGGGAGCCGCCGGGAAAATGTGATCGATTCGCAGAACGCGCAACTGGGGTTTTCCGGAAAGAACGGATCGGCTCGGCCGGAGCGCAGCGCGCCTTGGAGATGACAACTGAGAGCGACGAGCTGGCGGACACAGAAGTTCATCCAGCGCTCTTTCGTTTGGGCGACTGAGCAAGCGTTCCAACATCCTAGCGAACGTCGCTCACGCCGGGTCGGATCAACCCGCGACTTGACCGAATCGCCCCCCTGGCTTGAGAATCAAGTTTCAGTTCGCTCCCTCCAAGCATCGCGAGAAACCGCCGCCATGAAGGCCGTCGCCGTTCGTCCCGGGAGAAAGAACAGCGTCCATTTGACCGAGCTGCCGATGCCGCGGCTGGACGAAATCCCCGGCGGGCGCGGCGTTTTGGTCAAGGTGCTGCGGATCGGCGTCGATGCGACCGACCGCGAAATCAACGAGGCCCTCTACGGCAATCCGCCTCCCGGGGACGACTTTCTGGTGCTGGGACACGAGTCGTTTGGCCGGGTGGAGGAAGTTGGTCCGGCGGTGACGCACGTGAGGCCCGGCGACTACGTAACGTGCACGGTGCGGCGCCCGGGTAATTCGATCTTCGACCGCATCGGACGCTCCGACATCACGAGCGAAGAAATCTATTACGAGCGCGGCATCAATTTGCTGCACGGCTTTTTGACGGAATACTACGTCGATGATTGCCAGTTCGTCGTACGGATGCCGGTGGGGCTCAAGCATCTGCACGTGCTGGCCGAGCCGATGAGCTGCGCGGCCAAGGCGGTGCAGCAAGCTTACGAGGCCCAGCGCCGCCTGCAGGTGTGGGAGCCCAAGCTGGCGTTCGTCACGGGGGCAGGTCAGATCGGCTTGCTGAGCACGCTGATCCTGCGATTGCGCGGGCTCGATGTTTATACGATCGCCCGCACGCCCAAGCCGTGTCGCAAGGCGGAGATCGCGGAAGGATTCGGCGCCCGCTACGTCAGCACGCGGGAAACGTCGCTGGCGGAACTCGTGCGGCGAGTCGGAAAGCCCGATCTGATCATCGAGGCAACCGGCAGCAGCGCCGTCGCCTTCGAGGCGATGGAGATCATCGGGCACAACGGGGCCGTGGTCTGGACCAGCATCACCGGCGGCCAGCGGTCGATCGAGTTTCCGGCCGACAAGGTGAACCTGAACTGGGTGCTGGGCAACAAGCTGCTCGTCGGTTCGGTGAACGCGAATTATCGCCACTTCGAGATGGGAATCGCCGATCTCGCGCTGGGGGAGATGACTTTTCCAGGGGTGATCGAGAAGATCCTGACCAATCCCGTCGACGGACTGGAAAACTACGACGAAATGATGCGTTTGCTGATGGAGGAGCAGGCGCTCAAGGTGTTCGTGAACGTGTCGGATTGAGACTGACGATTGCGAGTACGCGCCGTCCGAGCGGCCGGTGTCAACCGGCCGAGACATTGCATGCCCGAGGCT
>DASPSM010000292.1:0-2651 GCA_035623955.1 Planctomycetaceae bacterium | reverse complement strand
ACCGCGAGACGCAAGGAAAACGTTCGGTCCCGCTCGAGGAATGGGGGCCTGTCTTTCAAGTCCCCGGAGTGCGTTTCTTCAACTTACAACACGGACCCGCTGCAGTCGAAGCGGCAATCGCCCGGAATCGTTTCGGTGTGGCGCTCGACGATGGAACCGATTGCGATCCGCTCACGGATCTCGACGACTTTTGTGCGAAGCTCGCGGCTCTGGACTTGATCATCTCGGTCGACAATTCCACCGTGCATCTGGCCGCCGCGGTTGGCCGGCCCGTTTGGACGCTGCTCCCCTTCTCTGCGGATTGGCGCTGGATGCTCGACCGCGAATCGACGCCGTGGTACCCGACGATGCGCCTGCTGCGCTGCCGCTCTGCGGGCGATTGGGATGAAGTCATGCGGCGAGCGGCGAGACTTCTGGCCGCGACCGCGTTCGGCCGCTGAGTGTGGAGTCGATTCCTCACATTCGGGGCGTTTTGTCTCACTCAGGGGGCTTTGCCCAAAAACGGGGACTGACCCCCTACCGGAAGGGCAAACCAGCTTTCCAGCCACAACGGGTCAGGGGTCTGTCCCCTTTTTTGGGCACATTTTTTTCGTCCCGAAAACAAGCTGTTTGCGTGGTGTGTCGCGGATATTATTACTGAAGTGCCTACGTCCAGATTGGGTGACGCGCGTTCAGCCGAGTGCTTCCCGGCCCGCAGATCTTGCGTTCGCGTCGCCGCGTTAGCGGGCGTGCTTCCAGATCTTCCAGCGACAAGGTAGTGGAATGACCGGCCAGCGTGCGGAAGTCGCCCTTCCCGCCAAACAGGGCCCGCGGCGTCGAGTGCTCGTGGTGGATGACTCGCGCGACGCGCGAGCAATCTTGAAACTGTTGCTCACCAAGCTCGGACACGAAGCGCGCGAAGCCGAAGACGCAGAGACTGGCATGGTCGTCTCGCGGGAGTTTCGACCGGAGGTCGTGCTCTGCGACATTATGCTCTCGGGCAAGATGTCGGGGTACTCGTTCGCCAGGGCGGCCCGGCAGGAGGTCGCCTTGCGCGACTTGTGCATCGTTGCCGTCAGCGGTTGGGAGGGGGACGAGCACGAGCAACAGGCCTACGAAGCCGGATTTGATGGAGTGCTCCGCAAGCCCGTCGAGCTGGCAGACCTGGCGACGATCCTGCGAACGCTGCCTCGCCGGGGCCCCCGGGTCTCGAAGTCGTTAGAGGGCTGAGGGCCCGAAAACACGGCCGCTCGGCCCGCTGGCGGCAAACCCGTCAGGCAAGGCGATCCCTGATTCCCCGCCGGCGTTTTGAGCGCAGCTCTTGCCGGATGCGTCTCGTCGTGACCTAAATAGGCCGAGAGTCACAGCGAATCGGCACTTCCCCACTCGCGCTTAAGAGGCGGCAATGAGCACAGTTCTCGTCACCGGCGGTTCGGGCTTCATCGGCAGCCACTGTATTCTGCAGCTCCTGGCCGGCGGGCATCAGGTGCGCACCACGGTGCGGAACCTGAAGCGCGAGGCGGACGTCCGCGCGCTCTTGAAACAAGGGGGCGCCGAGCCGGGTGACCGGCTCTCCTTCTTCGCCGCCGATCTCGAAAACGACGCGGGCTGGCGCGAGGCGGTGACCGGCTGCGAGTACGTGCTGCACGTCGCCTCCCCTTTCCCCCCGACGATTCCCAAGGACGAGAACGAGCTGATCGTCCCGGCCCGCGAGGGCGCGCTCCGCGTGCTGCGCGCCGCACGCGATGCCGGCGTCAAACGCGTCGTCCTGACCTCCTCGTTCGCAGCGATCGGCTACGGCCAGAAGCAGCAAAGCGCACCGTTCAACGAAACCAACTGGACCGACCCGAACGGCGACGACGTGCGACCGTATGTGAAATCGAAAACGCTCGCCGAACGGGCCGCTTGGGATTTCATCGCGAAAGAAGGGGGGAAGCTCGAGCTGTCGGTGGTCAATCCGGTTGGCGTCTTCGGACCGGTGCTGGGGCCCGATTATTCGACTTCGATCCTGATTGTGCAGCGGCTGATGGATGGAGCCATGCCCGGCTGCCCGAAGCTTTATTTCGGGGTCGTTGACGTCCGCGACGTCGCCGACCTGCACCTGCGCGCGATGACCAATCCGGCCGCAAAAGGGGAAAGGTTCCTTGCCGTCGCCGGCGACTTCATGTCGATGCAGGAGATCGCCAAAGTGCTCAAAGCCGGGATGGGCGCGGCGGCCAAAAGGGTGCCGACGCGGCAACTCCCCAATTTCCTGGTTCGCGTCGCCTCACTTCGCGATCCCGCGGTGAAGCAAATCGTTCCCGAGCTCGGCAAGCGTAAGAACGCCACCAACGAAAAGGCCAGACGCCTGCTGGGCTGGACGCCGCGCTCGAACGAAGAGTCGATTCTGGCCACCGCCGAGAGCCTGGTGCGGCTCGGGCTGCTGAAGGACAGCCCGCAAGTCGCCGCTTGACATCGCGCTGCCGCGGTCGCCGGCACACCTTCTTTCTCCTTGCAGTCGGGTTCAGGTGGTTCGGATCCCGCATATTGGTTCGCTCTTCGCATCGGGCATATAATCGAGCCCGCGCAGCGCCGCGGAGGAGAATTACCCCATGCGTTCCGCCGGCTTGTGGATGATCCCTACAGTTGTGGCGTTCGCTGCCGCAGCCTCGGCCTCGCCTCCCAGGTTGCGA
>DASPSM010000290.1:0-4312 GCA_035623955.1 Planctomycetaceae bacterium | reverse complement strand
ATCGCCAGGTCGACATACGGCTTGATCTCGACTCGCTCGACGGGCCGACGGAAGGCACGCCTCGCGAAACGCGTCAGGACAAGAGCCACGCGCTCGGCAAGCGGGTCGTTCTCTCCCGGGTCGGCGGCCAGAATCCGCTTGCGGGTCTCGATCGAGGCCTGCGCCGGATCGCGAGGATCGATCGCAAACGGCCCTTCCAGCTCCAACCGGCTGAGCTCGATCTCGCGTGCCGGCTTGACGCGTTCGGCCGCTTTCGCGTCGCGGCGGGCGGCAGCGAGTCGGGGGAGCGCCGGCGGCGCCGGAGGCTCGGCAATCGCGTTCTTGAACGCAGCGGAGAACTTGTGCGGGCCGCTCGCGAGGTTCATTCGCAGCTCGTAATGCCCGAGCACCGATTCCCCTGTCACGTCGAAAACGTGCGGCGCCGCCTCGTCGACATGAACTTCGAGCCGCGGCAACTCGCCCCCGGCCTGTCGGGCGGCGGCAATGATCCGGAACACGTATTCGCCGGACTTCGGGCACTGAAACGTCCCGCTCACCGCACCGACCGTCGGCAGCCAGACGTACCTCTCCCGCGCGAACCTCTTGCGGGCCAACTGGGCCGCGCCAGCGAGCGACATCTTGCGGACGTCGAGCCGCGCGATTGGCGGTTTCTTGAGGTCGACGCCGAACAGTGCGACGGAAGAAACCCGCTCGGCGGCGGCGAGGTAACCTTCCATCAACAAGGGCGAGATCGACAACACTTCCCCCTGGTTGTCGAAGCCGTTGCCCACGTCGTCGGAGGGAAAATCGTCCGCGGGCCGCAGCCGAACGCCGAGCAGATCGCGAATCGTGTTGTTGTATTCGGCCCGGTTGAGCCGGCGGATCGTCACGTGCCCCGGGTCGTGAAACTTGCCGCAGTCATCGTCGAACACGCCCTGATTGATCCAACGCAGCACAGAGGCAACCTCCGCCTCGCTGGGCCGGGTCGGATGATCGGCCGGCGGCATCGCCCCCCTTTCGAGCATCTTGCGAGCCTTGGCCCACGTCTTCCGAGCGGCGACCGCCGAGGCAACGTCAGAAAAACTCTCGAAATTCACGCCGCCGTTGGTCGTGTCGTTGCCGTGACACTCGAAGCAATATTTCCGCAACAGCGGCTGAATAGTTTCACGAAACGCCGTGGCGGAAATCGGTTGGGCCGCGGGTTGCGCGGCCGGTGGCGTCGGCGCAGATTCCTTGTTATCGCCCCCGCGAGCCGACAGCTGCGCGAGGCCAAGTGCGCAGACGACAACAACGGTGCACCCGCCCAAGGCAGGACAGCGACACGCGTCAGTTCTCGCGGCTCGGCTGACGAAAGCCAATTCGCACCTTCAGGCAAAACAGGCGATCAACCGGCGCGGGGGGTGATCTAAGGCGAGATCAAAAGCGGGGCACTGCGGCGGTAGCAATAAGCGTATTTTTATGTGTGGTCTGCCCTTAGAGCAAGCATACGTTTGATTACTACGCTCCGGTTCCCAGAGATCCGATCTGCCGACGGCTCCGTTCCTTAGGGTGGCAATTTTTGGCCTAAACCCGTTAAACAAAAGCCGGCGGACGTCCCCTCTTAATACCGGACGGGATCGATTGGTGTCGCGTCGAATGGGAGTCGGGTCATGAAGCGGTCATTTGCCTCGCTGAAGGTGATCATCCCTTTGGTGCTCGTGTTGCCTTTCGCCTATCGCGGGGCGACCTGGCTCGTGCACTCCACGGTGCGGCCGCACTACGACCTGGATGACGCTCAAGCCGGACGCGAGCTGTTCGTCCACGAATGGACGCCGAATGATCCGCTGGCGGCCGAAGGCGATGGATTGGGGCCAGTCTTTAACGCGAAGTCGTGCGCAGAGTGCCATAAGCAAGGTGGCCTAGGGGGCGGCGGCCCGCTCGACAACAACGTCACCACCTTCACTCAAATCGACAACCCTGTGGATGATGGGCACGACTCGGCGGCCCGCACCATTCGTAACAACCGCAACAAGGTGGCCGCCCCGGCCCGCAGCAGTGGCACCGAGCGCGGATCGCGCCAGGGAGTCGTGCATACTTTTGCGACCAGCGACGAATTCGCCGAGTCGCTGTCCCTGCTGGCTCCGTCGTTCCCGCGTCATCGCGTGCCGTTGAGCGATCTGTTGCCTCGCGTGCAGCGCGATTGCACGACTGGTCCCAACATCGGGATTGTCGCGGGAATGGACATTTCGCAGCGGAACACGCCGGCCCTGTTCGGCGCGAACTTGATTGACGCGATTCCGGATCAGACGATCATCGCCAACGAGCGGACCGAACGGCTCAAATGGGCCAATGCCGATTCCGACACCGACGATTTCCCGGTGGGGCGGGCGCTACGCCTGGTCGACGGACACGTCGGCCGGTTTGGTTGGAAGGCGCAGACGACGACGCTGGCCGGCTTTGTGCGGGCCGCCTGCGCGAACGAGCTGGGTCTGGGCAATCCGAGCCAGGCTCAGCCCGTTTCGATGGCGAAGCGCGATTACCGGGCACCCGGACTCGATCTGACCGACAAGCAGTGCGACCAGCTGACGGCGTTCGTCGCCACGCTCGGCTGCCCGATCGAAGAAGTTCCCGACTCTCCCGAGCTGGCTCGCCAGGTTGCCGACGGCAAAAAACGCTTTGACACCATCGGCTGCACCGACTGTCACAAGCAGGACGTCGGCGAAGCCAAGGGGATTTATAGCGATCTGCTTTTGCACCGCATGGGGCAGACGCTGGTCGGCGGCGGGACCTATGGCGACCTGCCGCCGAATCTGCCCGACTTCGCGGAAGGGGGTGCACCGCAGGCGAGCGAATGGCGCACGCCGCCGTTGTGGGGAGTCGCGGACTCGGCCCCTTATCTGCACGACGGCCGGGCCGCCACGCTGGCCCAAGCCATCGATCAGCACGGCGGACAGGGAAAGGGCGCGTCCCAGAAGTTCAAGCAGCTCTCGCCGGCCGAGAGAGAGGAGATTCTGGCGTTTTTGCGAACGCTGCGCGCTCCGCGCTCGCCGGCAAATGAATTGTAAGGCGTCCTGGTAACGGTGCAGCGATTCTGTCGCTAGAATCGCTGGGGGGCACGGGCGGCCGACCCGCCCGTGCTGCCTTTGGCGGCGCGCGAAAAGCCAATATAAGTCGCCGCCGCCACCAAAGCCACCGCATTCTTTGGTCAACAGACCGCCCAGCCAAAATCCAAACGCATGACGATTGAGGTCGTTTGCGACTGCGGAAAGCACCTCATGGCCCCCGACTGGATGGCGGGGAGACGCACGCAGTGTACGGCCTGCTGGAACGCGGTGAGGGTTCCCAAACGCCGCTGGTTCGAGGTCTTCCGCCGCCGCCCGAAGAAAAAACGTCGCAGGCGGCGCGCCGTCTCGGCGCCGCCGCACACTCCGCCCGGCGAAACGCCGCTCCCCGTCGATTCGCCCACGCCGGTTCCCAGCCTGCCCGTGGAGGCCCCGTTCCGCGTTTCGCGCAGCTCATTGGCGCTTCGCGAGCGAGGGCCTTCGCCGGAAAGCCACAAGACGACTTTCATCCCCACACGCGCCGTGTCGGACGGCGACGCTTACCGGCCCAACAGCATCGCGCTGCGCCGGCAGCCGCGCTGGGTGAAGCTGCTTCCCGCGCGCCGCGAACAGCACTGGTATCACAGCCTGACATTTCCCTTCGTGCAGCTGCCGGTGTTTTTGCGGCTGGGCTTGCTGCAAGCGGTGTTGACGACCGCCGCGCTCATTTTCTGGCTCTGCATGGATCGAGACAGTCCGAATCGAAATCAGTTTGCGCTCGCCGTGGTGGGTTGCCTGGCCGGAGTCTTCTTCGTGATGGGGCACACCTTCCACTACTTCAACGCCATTCTCGAGATGGCCTGCCACGGCTACACGAAGCACGAACCGGGCATTGGCTGCACGTCGCTGGGAGCGCTGGTGAGCTGCGGCCATTGGCTGAGCTGCTTTCTGGCCGGCCCCGCCCTGCTCTTTGTGGCGGCGTTTGGTTACTGGATTTATTGCGGCGATTTGACCCTCGTCGACTGGTCGATTCTCGCCGAACTGTGCTTCGCGGGCGTGGGCTGGTGGCTGATCGCGCTGTTGCTGACCAACCTCGACGACACGGTGAAAGTGGCGTCGCCCGTCCAAGTTGTGAGGACGGCCTTCGCGATGCCGGCCGAATGCGCGCTGCTGACACTGCTGGCGGCCGCGGTCTTTCTGGGCCACTTTTTCGCGGGCGCTTACGCCATCGGGCAGTTGCACGTCACGCCGCTGTTTGCGTTTCCTTTGCTGTGCGCGTGCTGGAGCAGCGGCTTTTACCTGACGGCGTTCAC
>DASPSM010000281.1:0-6704 GCA_035623955.1 Planctomycetaceae bacterium | reverse complement strand
AGGCAGAGGATTGAGAATCAGATACCCAGGCTCAGCACCGGCACCCGCGAGGAACTTCTGGCCGAGATTGCTCGCGGAATCTCGAAGGAACGCCTCGACTTGCTCGTCGACGTTGGCGTCCGGTGCAGCACCGCTGGCGGGGAGATCCGGTCCTGCTGACTCTACCCGGTCCTCGAGCGATTGGATTTCCGCGGAACCGATCGCCCACCCGGCAAGGATCGCCGTCAAGGCCTGATACTGCGTCGCCGAATCGAACTTCGATCGGCGGAGGAAGTGACGTCTGTAGCGGCTGATGGGGTCGCGTTGTTCGGCGGCGACCGCCTGGATCAGGAAGGGTGAAAGGTATTCCGATTCCTGAAACCGCGAGTGTCGCCCTGAGTCGTCGGCCTGCTCGAAAAACTGGCGAAATGTGACGAAGCGACCGAGCACGGGACTTTGATTGTGAATCCGTTCGAGATCCTGCCAGAACGGATTGCGGACCTCGGGCCAGCGGGCCCAGACAATCGCCACCGTTTGGTCCTGCTCCATCGATTCCGCCAGGCGCGAAGGAAATCGGAGAAAGCTGGCCGCGCTGTCGACGGCTAACGGAATTCGAGTTGTCGCATCGAGAGACGTGCCGTCGCAGCCTTCCCAGCGGATGCGGCTCTCCTCGGTATCGGGATAGAGGCCGTCATCGAGGGCCAGGTGCAGCGCTCCACGATAGCCAAAGCGATCCAAGATCATCGGCAAGAGCGTCGTCATCCCATATCGTCGGCGCCCCCAAATCGACGGTTGACTGCCCAACGCGTGCTCGAAGACGTCGCGGCCGCGCTCGAACTCCCGCAGAAACGAAGTCAGCGGCACCAACGGCACCGGCCGCTCGCTCCATTCGCCGCCGACAATTTCCAGCCGCCCGGCGCTGATTGCCTCCCGAAACTGTTCAACAATTTCCGGCCGCTCGCGCGAAATGGTTTCGAGGTCGGCCGCGGTGACCAGCACGCTCAGCGGTTGGGGCGAAGCAATCGCGCGTTCGAGATGAACATCAGCCAGGCGCGGAATGAGCAGGCATAGATCGATCAAGTAGAACTCGACCGGATAGAACCGTTCGCGCGTCTCGGTCAGAGTATCGAAGCAGTTTTTGAGGCGGCGCCGGGCCTCCTCCACGTTGCCCGCGACTGCCGCCTCGGCCCCCGCAACCACCTCTCGCTGCAGCTGCCCCTCGTCCAATCCCTCGAAGTGATGCATTCGCCGGCTGAGGAGTTCTACCATCACCTTGGCGATGCCAAGCGAAAAAAAATCAGCGACCAACTCTCGGTCGAGAGCAGGCGGCTCGCCCAGCGGCGCGAGCACGGCCTGGGTCAATGCCTCTCGATCGGACTGGCCGACTACGACGACTGCCCCGTCCGAGCGCGCGTGGTCCGCCCAGCTGGCCGGGAGGGCTTCCTCAGACGCCGAGGGAATGATGACAAGCAACTCGGCGACGGACGCAGGAGGGTCGTCGGCCCGGTGCTCGTGCGGGAGCGATTTATTGGCGTTGAGCAGTCGCGGATGCCAGGCGACGGCCAGCGCGTTCAGGACGCCGGTCGCCTTTTCGTCGGGCAAATCCGTCGGCAAATCCTCCAGCCCGTGCCCGGGGAGCAAGATGACGACATCGCGGTAATTCATGTCGGTCAGTTCATATTCCGTTGTCAGCCGAGGCCGACTTGCGCGGGCGTTTCCCCCTCAGGGCCTGGCACCGAATTTGACCGATTTCGGGAACTTTTTGAAGCCGTCCCAACGTCCAACAAAGTCAGAGGGCCAGCGGAGCCGACCACCGGGCAGCATGTCAAAGGATGGGGAGGGACGGGGCGAAAAAGGGACTTTTTGGCGAAGGGTTGCGCTCGGGCGGCAAGGCATCGTATAATGGTTGCTTCGGCATTTCTGCGGTCCGCGACCGTCCAAGGTCAGTCTCAGTAGTTTTCCCAACTCCCCGATTCGGCTTGGGTTAGGGGACGCGAAACCTGAAGTTTTTGTGAATTGCGGGCGGCAAAACCCATAGAGGATCCGCATGGCAGGTAAACCTGGAGCGTGGGGCGTTGACATCGGACAAGCCGGCCTGAAGGCGATCCGGCTGGAGATTAATGATGCCACGGAGCAGGTCGTCGCCACGGCCTTCGACTACATCGCCCATCCGAAAATTCTCAGCCAGCCAGACGCCATTCCGGAAGAGCTGATCGCCCAGGCGCTAGACAAGTTCCTCAAGCAAAACGACATCCAAAACGATCTGCTCGCGATCAGCGTACCGGGCCAGTCGGCCCTCGCGCGTTTCATTCAGTTGCCCCCCGTCGAAGCCAGCAAAGTCAGCGAAATCGTCAAGTACGAAGCGCGCCAGCAGATCCCGTTCGCGCTCGAAGACGTCGTCTGGGATTACCAGACGCTTGGAAAGGGAACCGAGGAGAGCGGCTTCCTGCTCGAGGCGGAAGTCGGCCTCTTCGCGATGAAACGCGACCAGGTCAACAACCAGTTGCGGCCGTTCACGAATGCCCAGCTGGAAGTCGAACTGATTCAGATCGCCCCGCTGGCCCTCTACAACTTCTTAAGCTTCGACCAGCTGGGCATCCGCCTCGGCGACGATGCCGTCGCGATGGATTCGTACACAATTCTGCTCGACATGGGGGCGGACAACACCACGCTTCTGGTCTCAAACGGCCAGAAGATCTGGATCCGCAACGTTCCCATCGGCGGCAACCACTTCACGCGGGCACTGACCAAGGAGATGAAGCTCACCTTCGCGAAGGCCGAGCATCTCAAGTGCAACGCCACAAAGTCTCCAGATCCCCGATCGGTGTTCCAGGCCCTGCGGCCCGTCTTCAACGATTACGTCTCGGAAATTCAACGCTCGATCGGCTATTTCTCGAGCGTCAACCGCGAGGCGAAGATCGCCAAGGTGGTGGGCCTGGGGAACGGATTCAAGCTCGCCGGCTTGCAGAAGTTTCTGCAGCAGAATCTGCAGTACGAGGTGCTGCGGATCGAATCGTTCGACGCGATTTCGACCGACTCGTTCAAAGACGCCGCCCTGTTCGAGGAGAACATCCTCAGTTTTCCGGTTTGTTACGGCGTGGCGCTGCAGGCGCTCAAGCAGACGCGAATCCGCACGTCGCTTTTGCCCAAAGAGATCACCACGGCCCGGACCATCGCCCGCAAGAAACCCTGGGCAGTCGCCGCCGCCGCAGTTCTGCTCTTGGGGGTCGCCGCGTCGGCCTTCGGCTACGCCCGCGTGTGCCAGTCCGTAAGCGAAGCCCGCTTCAAGCCCGCCGAAAACAAAATCGACGAGGTCAACAAGACGGCGACCAACATGAAAAAAGGCTATGCCGAGGTAAAGACCACAAACAGCAATACGAACGGGGCGGGCGATGCGCTCCTGACCGGCTCCGTAGGTCGCGATTGGTGGCTGGCACTCTACAAAGCGGTCGACGAGTGCCTGCCGGACGACAAAGAGGAGATCGAAGACGTTCGCAAGCAGAACCGCGTGCGGATCTTCTCGCTGCAGGCGCGGTATCAAAACGATCTCGCCGCCGACTGGTACAACAAGCTCGGCCAGAACGCCAGGGAGCAATACATGGATGGCGCCGAGAAGAAAACACCCCCGACTGGTCCGGGCTGGGTGGTCACGCTCCGCGGCGAGCATCGCCACGACGAGACAATGGGAAAGGGGCGCTACGAATCCAACCCGGAGATCGAGATTACCGGGCGCGGGGCGGGCTGGCTGTACGACCACTTTGTGCGGCAACTCCAGCAGTGGGCCGTCCCGTCGCACGATGGGTCGGGCGAAGTGGGAGTTCGCAAGATCGGCATTTCGTATGCGACGATTTCATCATGCCCGCCTGCCGAAAGGATTCAGGGAGATCCCACCGGCAAGCTCGCGCCCCTGGCGGGAAACCGTTCCGGCGAATCTCAATGGGGTCGTGGATCGCGTAAGGGTCGAGGAGTGGGCATGGGTGGCATGGGTGGCACGGGGGGAAGAGGCCGTAAACGTGAGGGCGGCGGTGGCTTGGGGAGCTTCGGCGAAGGATTCAAAGATCTGAGTGGTGGTTATGCCGGGACGCTCGGCGAAGTGCCTGAAGGGGATCCGAAAGCCCCCAAGTTCGTCGACATGGAAGTGAATCATTTCGTCGTCGAATTCATTTGGAAACCGGATGCGCCTCCGCCTCCACCCGCGGCCCCGACTGCCGCCCCAGCCGTTGCTGCGGATCCGGCGAAAACCGGTCCTGCCACCACGAGCCCCGTCGCAACAAAGAAGTAGTCGGACTTTGCTGAATTGAACGCAGTTCAAGATTGATCCTAATTCAATAATCCACATCGACCGCATACGAGACCGCTCCAGAAGGGCGTCACGAAGTCATGGACCAATTAAAGATCGTCCTGGAACATCGATTTTGGATCCTGAGCGCGCTGGCTGTGTTGATCGCACCCATCAGTTGGTGGGTGAGCACGGGGGATATGGCGACCGAGGCGGACAAGCGCGTCAATATAATCAAGGGTAAGATCAAGGTCATTGATGAGCTCAAAAAGAACGCCAAGACGAACCCCAACAACGAATGGATCGAAGGGGGCAAGCAAGTCAACGGCAGGCTGGCCGATCGCGTCGACCAGACGCAGAAGCGTCTGTTCGACCATCAGCGTTCGGCAATGGTGTTTCATCCCCTCGTCAAAAAGGAATACGACGCGGCCAAGGTGAAATATCGCGGTGACAATCCGGGCAATCCGAAAGCCTTCCAGGACATGAAGCGCCTGTTTATCTCGCGTTACGTCGACATGTGGCGCAGCGAAGTGTTGGACGTCGTGCAGCCTTTCGACGTTGTGACCGCGGATCAGGGCAAGGTGTTGTGCACGGGTGAGAATGGTTCGATCCAGATCACTCGCGCGCCGGTCGAGGTGTGGCAGCAAAGGCAGATGATCCCGACCGATGAAATGTGGGCGGCGCAAGAGGACGTGTGGTTCCTTCATGCCCTGATGCAGGCGGTGGCCCGCGTCAACGAAGGCTCCAGCAGCATCGACGATTCACAGATCAAGAGATTGATTTCTGCCGAGCTTCGCGGCGGCAGCGACGCGGATCTCGCGGATCGCCGCAAGAAAAAACAATCGCCGGCGTCCCCGGCGGCCGGCGGACAGCCCGGCGGGGGGGGTTTAGGCATGAGCGGACTTGGAGCGCGGTCTGAAGCAGCAGAACAGGGGCCCAGACCGCTTCCGATGATCGATCCGGACGATATCTTCGGAGCCGCTGACGAAGGAGGGGCAGCGAGCGGGTCGATAGGAGTCGGGAGGAAGGGCGGCCCCGTCGAACGCGCGCCCGCCAACCCGTACATTGCGACCTCGGGGGGAAAGTGGCGCGCACGGGGCTTCGTGTTGCGAGTCGTGATGGACCACCAGGCAATTCCCAAGTTGCTGACTGCTCTGACCGAGGCGCCCTTCCCCGTCGTGATCAAGCAGGTCGAGCACATCCAACCGTATGACTTTCAAAAAGGTCGCCAGCAGCAGCCCGTGATTAGCACGGACAATGAGTCCGAGCAAAAGCGAATCAAGGCGAACGAAGAGCGCCTGAACCTGGCGATGAATCAATCCAACCTGGCTGAAGTGCTGGTGGCAGGCGGGTTCATCTTCTACGACGAACCGAGCACCGCCACTGCGGAACCGACTGCACCGAGTGCGTCCTCTGCCCCCGTCAAGGCGGCACCGGCGGCCAAGACAGCAAGCGGCACGCCGGCGCCCGCGGCCGGAGCCAAGGCGGCGGGGGCCGCAGCCCCGGCTCCCGCTCCAAAGAACGCAGCGCCGAACAAGGCGCCGAGCGCTTCTGGCGGCACTCCAAGCACGCCAGCCAGTCCGAAGTCAACCGCACCCGCTGCACCTCCGGCAACGAGCCCGTCGGCTCCGAAGCCGGGGCAGCCCGTTAAGCCCTAAGCTTGATTTCCGAAGTGTGAGCGCGTCGTAAAGAGATTTTTGGTTCTTCGACAATTTGCGCAGACACGAGAGCGCCATGAAGCTTGCCGTCCCCAACCTCAAGACCCTCGATTACAAACAGCTCGGCATCGACCATGGAGAGAAGCTGGCGATTGCGATCATTGGCTTGCTTCTCCTTTTGGTGCTGTGGTCGACGAAGTGGACGCATCCGATCAAGGAGACGCCCGCCGAGTTGATCAACACGGCGACCACGACGGATGAAGAAATCAAAAAGAATCCTTGGGGCGAGGACCAGGCCAAACTTCTCAAGACGGGCACGGATCTGACCGCTCGGGCGACCGCTCTTTTGACTCCTATGGAGTCGAGCCCGTGGGTGCTCCCGATAGCGCTGAACAAGCCCTATCATCCCGAACGAAGTCTGATCACCAGGCCCAAGTGGCTGGCGGTCAAATACCTAGTTGCAGACGCCACGGTCGTCGATCTTGAAATGGATCCCAAAGTCGCCCGATTGAACGAGGGCTTTAAGAAGCTCAAGAAGGAAGAGCCCGCGAAAGAGAAAGCGAAGAAATCCGAGAATAAGGAGAAGGAGCCCGAGGAACCGCCGGACCTCATGGAAGAGTTCAAAAAGACCACCGGTGGAGGCGACGTGGCCGGCGGTGGCAAGGGAGGCCTCGGGGGCTTCGGTCGCGGACTTGGCGGAGGAAAGTTTGGTGGAATGGGCCGCGGCGGGATGGGTGGGCGCATCGACAATAAGGCGAAGCGTCAGGGCCGCAGACGAAAGAAAGGCG
>DASPSM010000246.1:0-3186 GCA_035623955.1 Planctomycetaceae bacterium | reverse complement strand
CGCAAGCTCAATGCGAGCGAGTTCCAGTACAGTCCGTGGCTCGTTGCCAATTTGCACCTGCGCGATCGGCCGCGCGATCGAGGCTTTCCGCTGGCGTGGGACAACGTTCTTTATGAGGGCCGATCGCTCGGTTACGTGACGGCTACGCATCAAACGGGTCGCGACTATGGGCCGACGGTGCTCACGTGGTATGCGGCGCTCTGCGACGAAGGCTCCGGCGATCCGCCCCGGCAGGCGTCGATCGCCCGGCAGCGGCTCTTGGACATGACCTGGGCCGAGGCGGCGGAAGTCGTGTTAAACGATCTCGAGTCGGCTCATCCCGATATCCGCCCGCTGGTCGAACGGCTTGACGTGATGAAATGGGGGCACGCGATGGTCCGCCCGCGCACCGGCTTTGTCTGGAGCCAGGCCCGGCGATCGGCGGCCGAGCCCTTCGGTCCAATTCACTTTGCCGGCACCGACCTGAGCGGCGTCGCGCTGTGTGAAGAGGCCGTTTACCATGGCGTGCGCGCAGCGGAAGAAGCCCTGCGCGGATTGGGGCGTCCGGCCGATTCCCTGCTGTGAATCCTGATGGCGAATTCCGATCGACGCCGAAGCAGAACCGCCTTCAGGTAACGCTCTTCGGTCTTGCCCTGGACGCCCGGTCAAAGTTATTTTACCGCAGCAGTTTTAGTTCCACCGAGCTTGCGGCTTGCTAATTGCACCGGCGCACTTCTAACCTGACGCGAATCCGGGGCCACAAGGACGCACCCAATGAATGTGAAGCGCTTCGGCCTGATGATCGCGATCTTGTCCGTCGGATACTCGGCCGAAGCGGGCACCGGTAAGCAAACGACCACCTTTTTGGTCACCGCCAACTACCAGGCCGTCTGCCGCTGGATCGATCAAAACTCCAACGCCATTGATGAGAGCACCGGGGCTGAGGTGCTCGGCGTGCGGGGTCGGCAATCGAAGCTTCGCAAAGAGACGAAGGAGGGGGCCTTTACCTTCGTGGTCGACCACCAACCCGAGCAGCACGGGCAATTCCGAACCGTGCTCCTCAGCAGCGACAAAGCCAACCTCGTTTCGCAAGAGACCGAGATCCTGGTCGAGCGCGACAAGGACGCCACCCGAATCACCATCAACGTGGTTGCGACCGTGTCCGGCCACACGGGAATGGCAATCGCGATCGGGATTCGCCCCTCTCTCCGCGGTATGCGCAAGCTCCTTGAGACCCAGTTCGGCACGCCGACCGAGCCCTGAGCGTCGGGAATCGCTTTTTTTCTGCTCGCGGGGTCGCCAAGCCGCTGCTTTGGCGGGACAATAAGCCTGAGTCCCCTCACAGTGCCGGTGCGCCGGCCGGGCGGGCCCGTCTGACAGCATGAGTCGAGCGAAGCCAGGAGCACCAGTGGCCGATCAGCATTTCGATGTCCTGATCGTCGGGGCCGGGATTTCCGGCATCGGCGCCGGTTATCACCTCCAGGCCGAGTGCCCCGGCAAGAGCTATGTGATATTGGAGGGGCGCCGCGACATTGGCGGCACTTGGGACTTGTTCCGTTATCCGGGCATTCGCTCCGATTCGGACATGTTCACGCTGGGTTATTCCTTCCATCCCTGGAAGGCAGCCAGGTCGATTGCCGACGGGCCGGCGATTCTGGAGTACTTGCGCGAGACGGCCAACGAGTTTGGCATCGACAAGCACTTCCGCTTCAACCATCGGGTGAAAACGGCCACCTGGTCGTCCGAGGACTCGGCCTGGACCGTCGACGCGGAAGTCGGTGACGAAAAACAGCCGGTCCGCTACACGTGCAATTTTCTGTACCTGTGCAGCGGGTATTACGATTACGAGAGCGGATACGCGCCGGCCTTCGAAGGCTGCCAGGATTTTCAAGGGCAAATCATCCATCCGCAGCACTGGCCAAAGGACCTCGACTACCGGAACAAGCGGATCGTGGTGATCGGCAGCGGCGCGACGGCCGTCACGCTCGTCCCCGCAATGGCGGAGACGGCCGCGCATGTCACGATGCTCCAGCGCTCGCCGTCTTATATCGTTTCGCTCCCGTCGGTCGACCGCATCGCGCGTTTTGTCCGCTGGCTGCTCCCGGAGCGGGCCGCACACAGGGCCCTGCGCTGGAAGAACGTGTTGCTGGGGATCTACTTTTATCAGTTCTGTCGGCGGGCCCCGGGATTGGCCAAGAAGCTGCTGCGGCGCGGCCTCGCCCGCGAGTTGCCCCCCGACTTCGACATCGATACGCACTTCAAGCCGCGCTATCAGCCCTGGGATCAACGGGTTTGTCTCGTTCCCAACGCGGACTTGTTCCAGGCCATCCGGGCGGGCCGGGTTTCGGTCGTCACCGATCAGATCGAGCGATTTACGAAAGAGGGCATCCGGCTGAAGTCGGGCAAAGAACTGCCGGCTGACATCATTGTGACCGCCACGGGGCTCAAGATGCTCCCCTGTGGCGGTATTCGACTGTCCGTTGACGGCACTCCGGTCGAGCCGGGCCAAAGGATGACCTACAAGGGCCTGATGTTAAGCGACGTTCCGAACTGCGCCATGTGCGTCGGTTACACGACCGCTTCCTGGACCCTGCGGGCCGACCTGTCGTCGGCTTATTTGTGCCGGCTGCTCAACTACATGGATCGTCACGGTTACAAGCAGTGCGTCCCGCACCCGAACGATCCTGAGCTTCGTCCCGAGCCGCTCTTGGGCCTCACTTCCGGTTACGTGCAGCGCGGCTCCGCATTGTTTCCCAAGCAGGGGTCGAAGTCGCCCTGGGTGCTCCGCCAGAACTACATCCGCGACCTCATGATGATGAGGTTCGGCGCTGTCGACGACGGCGCGATGGTCTTCTCGACCGGCGGCAACTCAATCACCACGGGCCCGGCGCCTCAGGCAAGCGCTACCGACGCTCCGGTAGCAGCGGCATCGGCTTGACGGCTCCGCGGTGCCTCACGGTTTCACCCCTGCCTGCAGCGAATCTGCGATTTTTTGTAAGATCCGCAAAGAAAGTTCGCTGCCAGGCGAAATACATGCGGGCGCCCGTGGCCTGCGGTTCTGGTCTCTTGCGTATTCCTTTAGAAATGGGGCCAACATCGTGCTTTGCGTTCGTGATCTGGTGAAGGTCTATCCCGGGCCGGTGACGGCTCTGCAGGGAATCAGTCTCGATCTGCCCAACGGCATGTTCGGGCTTCTGGGCCCGAACG
>DASPSM010000221.1:0-9263 GCA_035623955.1 Planctomycetaceae bacterium | reverse complement strand
TTCGGAATCGTGACGTTGATGGCGCCATAGCGCACGAAAGGACCGTACCGCCCCTCGAAGATGGCGACCGGGCTGCCGTCTTCCGGATGTTTCCCCAGCTCGCGGACGGGCGTGGCGCTTGCACGTCTCCGCGCCTGCTTGAGCATCTCGACGGCTGTTTCCAGGTCGACCGTCAGAACGTCGTACCGCCGGCCGTTATGTTCGAACGACCCGTCCTTGCCGAACGATTTGAAGACGCCTTCGTGGACCACATAAGGACCGAAGCGGCCGATCCCTGCTTTCACGGGCTTGCCGCTTTCCGGGTGGTTGCCCAGCGTTCTCGGCAACGCTAGCAGCTTGAGGGCCGTGTCGAGCGTGACCGTCGACGGGCCGATGCTCTTGGGAATGCTCGCTCGCCGGGGTTTCGGGCCCTCCTCTTTGATCTCCCCCAACTGTAGATAGGGGCCGTACGGGCCGGCCAGCACATAGATGGGCTCGCCCGATTCGGGATCGAGACCGAGGGGCTCGGAGCCGCGCTGTTTCTCTTCGATCAGCCGCGAGGCCACGTCGGGAGAAATATCGGCAGGCGCGACGTCGTCCGGAATCGAGACGGTGAGCTTTTTCCCGTCTGCCTCCTGCTCGAAGAAGGGGCCAAAGCGCCCGACACGGATGACCGGCGCCAGCCCGCTGATCCGCAGCGAGCAGGCTTCACGCGGGTCGATCGATTCCTCTTTGGCCTTCACCTGCTCGACCAGCCCCTCGGAACCGGCGTAGAAGTTCGTGAGGTAGGGGAGCCGCTCGGCCTCGCCGTTGGAGATGTCGTCGAGCGTCTGCTCCATCTTGGCGGTGAAGCCCAGATCGACGAGCCGTGGAAAATATTTCTCGAGCAGTTTGTTCACCGCCAGTGCCGTGAAGGTCGGCACCAGCTGGTTGCCCGATTTACGCACGTACCCGCGATCTTGAATTGTGCTGATGATGCTGGCATAGGTGCTCGGCCGGCCGATTCCCTCGGACTCGAGGGTGCGGACGAGGGTCGCATCGGTGAAGCGCGCGGGAGGCTTGGTTTCGTGCGAGAGGGCCTCGAGCTGCTTGCACAAGAGGCGCGATTCGACCGAAAGCGGCGGCAGGGCCGCTTCCTGATCGTCCATCGCGGCTTCGGGATCGTCGACCCCTTCGACATACGCGCGGAAATAGCCCGGGAACTCGATGTGCCGGCCCGTGGCACGAAATTCGGCATCGCCCGAGGTGATCGTCACCGTCTGGAAAATCAGCTGCGCATCGGCCATCTGCGAGGCGACGGTGCGCTTCCAGATCATCGCGTACAATTCCGCCTCGCGGCCGGAGAGTGACAGCTCCTCGGCGGTGTGCATCTCCGTGCCGGCAGGTCGAATGGCTTCGTGGGCTTCCTGCGCGTTGCGGCTCTTCGTTGTATAGGAGCGTTCCGACGGCTCAAGGTACGTCTCGCCGTAGCGCTCGCTGACCGTTTTCCTCACGGCCGTGATCGCTTCGCGCGAAAGCTGCACGCTGTCCGTACGCATATAAGTGATGTAGCCGTCCTCGTAGAGCCGCTGTGCGGTCCGCATCGTGTCCTTGGCGCTGTAGCCGAGCTTGCGATTGGCCTCCTGCTGCAGCGTGCTGGTCGTGAAGGGCGGAGCTGGACGACGGACTTGCGGACGCTGCTCGACGTCAGTGACCCTCCAGGGGCCGCCGAGGATGCGGTCGCGCAGCGCGACCGAGTCCGTTTCGGACAGCAGGGCAACGTCGGCCCCCTCCTTGAGCTTCCCGGTTGATTCGTCGAAGTCCTTGCCCGTGGCGACGCGGCGACCGCCCACGGCAACCAGCGTCGCCTCGAACTCACGTTCTTCGCCAGCCGCCTCTGCTGATTCGGATTGCGAAACGGCCAATTGGGCCTTGAGATCCCAATACGTCGCACTATGAAACGCCATCCGCTCCAGCTCGCGCTGCACCAGGAGCCGGACGGCGACCGACTGCACGCGTCCGGCGGAAAGGCCGCGGGCGATCTTCTTCCACAAAAGCGGGCTCAGCGTGTAACCGTAGAGGCGGTCGAGCACGCGGCGCGTTTCCTGTGCCTCGACCAGCTTTTCGTCGAGATCCCGCGTGTGTTGGATGGCACTTTGGATCGCCTCTTTCGTGATCTCGGAAAAAACCATCCGCTTGACGGGAACTTTGGGCTTGAGCAATTGGCTCAAGTGCCAGCCGATGCTCTCCCCTTCGCGGTCTTCGTCGGTCGCGAGAATCAACTCAGAGGCGTCTTTCAGGGCGGCCTTGAGCTGACTGACGGTCTTGCGCTTGTCCTTGGGGATGACGTAAACGGGCTCGAAGTCGTGATCGACGTTCACGCCCAGCGACGCCCAGGGCTTTTTTTGCTTCTTGATTTCTTCGGGGACCTCGGAGGCGTTGGCCGGCAGGTCACGGACGTGCCCCATGCTCGCCATCACGGCGTAGCTCTTGCCCAAAAAGCTGCCAATCTTGCGGGCTTTGGCGGGAGACTCGACGATTACCAGACTGGGACGCGAGCCTCGGGCACCGGAAACCACCGCGTTGCCGCCGTTCCCATTGCCGGCTCGGCCCCGGCTGTGCGGCTTCGCGCCCTTGGTTTTTTTGCTGACCACTCGAACAATCCTTGTGACGCCCCGGTCAACCGCTCTAAGTGTAAGCAGCCAACGGCTCTGTTGGACTTGCTTGCACGCAGTCGAGAGCTACAATGCGCGGCGATCGAGGCACTCGGTTCGGAGATCGTGTCGCATACTTGTCGGCACGGGACGCCGGGTTCCCATGCTCTGCCCCGTGGGCTCACGACGCGATACTCGGCAAGGCCGCTTGAATCGTGCTCCAACGGCGAGCGCTTTGGCCGAGACTGGGCAATGGATAAGTTAAGTCTGTCAATTCTGTCAAGTGTCTCCCTGCCGGCGACAACTCGCGTATCGTCCTTCTCACGGAACTAAACGACCCCGGGTGTCGAGCCTTACGACGCGGCGGCGAACGCCGTTTTGACTCGAGGACAGTTGAATGAGATCCCCGTTCGCGATCTTCCGTAAACACCAAAAAATGGCGATGGTCATCCTCACGGGGCTGTCCATGTTTGCCTTCGTCATCATGGGCGAGCTTCGCGCTGAGAGCCCGATGGCAGTGCCCATTCTGGCGGCCGCCGCCGGCATGCTCCTGTTCGGCTTTTTCGGTTATCGCCGGGGCGAGGCGGTGACGTGGGGCCTCGCCGGAACGGCGCTCGGGGTGGCGATCGCTCTCCTCGCCATGCGGTTTGCGCCAAGCGGGCCGAAGCCACCGGTGCAGACCGCGATGGGGGACCTCTCGCACGAAGAGCTGATGAAGCTGATCACCCGCCGAAACAATGCGAACAGCTTCCTGCGCCGGGCGTTCGAAAAGGTCTCGCCGCCGCGCAGCAACAACCCCACCTACCTCAGCTACTACGAGCAGCAGCTGCGGTCGATCATGTTCGACTTCGGCCTTGAGCGCGCGGACGACATCTCCGACGACGTCATCATGGGCTTTCTGCTCGACAAAGAAGCTGACGACATGGGGTTGTCGGTCTCCGATGGAACTGTTTCCGACTACATCAACAAGGTGACCGATAACAAGCTGTCGAAGGGGGATTACACGGAAATCCTCAAGTCGCTCCGCTTAACCGACAGCCAGGTTTACGACGCGATCCGCGCCGAGCTGCGCGCGCGACTGGCGATGGAAATGTTGCTGCCCCGCGCGACTCCCACTCCCGAGCAGTATTGGGACGACTATCGCAAGCTTCAGCTCACCCAAACGATGGACGTGGCCGCGGTTCCCGTCGCCGATTTTCTGGCGGAAGCCCCCCAACCAAGCGAAGACGACATTCTCAAGTACTACAACACCTGGAAGTCCGTGCCGCCGGCGGTGATGGGCGCTCCCGGGTTGTTCCAGCCCCGCCGGGCGCGGATCGAATTCCTCGAGGCGGACTTCGCTGAGATCGAAAAGGAGGTTGCCGCCAAGCCGGTTTCCGATGCCGAAGTCAAGAAGTATTACGAGGACCACAAGCAGGAGTACCGCAACCGGCCGGCCGCGGGCGCGTCGACGCTCAACCCGTTGATGCAAAATCCCAACGCGCTGACCGATCCGGGCCTCACGATCCCCGAGGCACCGGCTCTGCCGACTTTGCCGGCACCCGTTATTCCTGCGGGACCGCCTGCCAAGCAGCCGACGGCACCGAGCATGCCGGCGTCGCCCGCAGCCGGTCCGAAGAATTCTGCTCCCGCGCCGAGCGGATCCGGGTCGAAGTCGGCGCCATCTCCGAAAAAGAGTGATGGCGCTGCTCCGAAATCCGGCGCGTCGATCGATCACCCCGCACGAGCCCTGGGGCTTGACGGGGAAATGCTGGCCCTCGCGGATGAGCCTTCCGGACGCAGTTACCAGGTTGCGTACCAACCAGCGACTCCGGCAAAGGCGGGCAACAGCGCCTCCGGTTCAACGCCGTCCGGCGGCAAAGACGCGACGACAAACAAGAAGAAAGACGCCTCTCCCTCGAAGGAATCGCGTGAACCGAAGCCGCCGGCCCTGCCTCGGACCGCGTCGGGCAAGGCCGAGTCGGAACCCGAATTCCGCCCGCTCGACGACATGTTGCAGCGGGAAATTCGCGACCTCATTCTGCGAAACCGCACGCTCGAAGTCATGAAGGCCCGAGTCGAAGGAGCAAGAGACTTCATGAGCAAGCTCGGCGATCAGCTGCGTCCGGCGGAGATCGACGGCGAGCCCAAGGTGAACGCCGAACAGCGCGTCAAAGAGCTCTCGGCGTACGCCGCAAAGAACGGACTCAAGTACGGCCTGACTCCGCTGATGTCGCCCGTGGAGTTCCAGGAGGCGGCCGAGCAGTATCCGATCGCCCTGGCGACGGAGCCCGTCGACAACCCGTTCCAAAATCGGGAACCAGTCTCCGTCATGCAGGAGGTTTTTGGAACACCTCCGGAAACGCTGTATCGGCCCAACCAGGCGGACGACCACGAGGCGCATCAATTCGCCTTCTGGAAGGTGCAAGACGTCGACGGACACATTCCCACGCTCGACGAGCCCGGCGTGCGGGAGCAGGCAATCCGCGGCTGGAAAGTCGAGACGTACGCACAGAAACACGCCGACACGCGCGCTCAGGAATTGGCAGACCTGGTGCGCAAGACCACCAGGCCGATGGCCGAGGCGCTTGCCGGGCAGACCGTGACGAAGCAGCCTAAGGGACCTGGAGTTCTGGTCGTTCCCGCGCCGCCGTTCTCATGGTTTACAGTCAGCTCCACGGCTCCCGAGGGGCTGATGCCCCAGACGATGCCAAAGCTGTCTGACATCGTCGGCGTGAAAGAAGCGGGGGACGCGTTCATGAAGACCGTCTTCGACGAGATGAAGGTGGGCGACGTGAAGGCCGTCCCCAACATGGCGGCGACCGTCTACTACGTCGTGAAGGTCAAGACGCGACACCCCGAAAACGCTGAAGAGCTGGCCGCGTTTCGCGCTCGCTTCATGAAAGAGAATTTCTTCGGCAGCTTCTTCGGCCGTTCGACCTACGAGTACTTGAACGCGCCGGCCTCGCAGAGACTGGTGAGCGATTGGGCCGACCGCCTCTTCGCCAAGTACAGCGTGAAGCGCAACATGGACGAGGAGCCTGTTCGCCAAACCCGCTCGCGCCGCAGGGCGTAAGCCGCGGGGGATAAGTCGAACGCCGGCAGCAATCAGCGTGGCCCGAGCGTGCGCAGGAAGAATTGCGTCACCGCGTCGGCGACGTACGGCACGCGCTGCAATGAATGCGGACAATGGTCGACGGCCGCGACCCGCAGGTAGGTGACATCCCGGCGTCCGGCTTCGCTCAAGGCGGCGACGAACCGATCCGCCGTTTCCACGCCCACCTGAGCGTCGGCCTCTCCGTAAATTAAGAGGAGTGGTGGCCCTTTCGCGGAGACATAGTGGCTGGGCGACGCTTGTTCGAAGAGAGCCTGCCGATTGCCCTCCGGCGCTCCCCCCATAAAGCCGCCGATCACCGTCCGCAAAGTTCCGCGGCGGTAGTCCGCGACCAAGTCAATCGGTCCGCTGTCGCTTGCCGCGGCTTGGACGCGGCTCGACTGTTCCACGCCTGTGCCTCGATCGACCGGATCCTCGAGCAGGGCCAAGAGCAGAGCAAGGTGTCCGCCGGCCGAATTTCCGTAGGCGCCGATCCGTTTTGGATCGAGTTGATATTCGGCCGCGTGCTCGCGCAACCAGCGGACGGCGGCTCGACAATCGTCAAGCGCGGCCGGATAGGCCGCTTCTTTGGACAGGCGATAGTTGATCGTCGCGGCCGCAAATCCAATCCGCGCGAAATCGACGATATTGCCGGGAACTTTGTACGTGTCTGAGGCGAAGCTCGACTTGTCCCCTTCGATCCAGCCGCCGCCGTGAATCACAACAATCAGCGGCCAGGGCCCGGGATGGGTCTCGTTGGGGAGGGCCAAGTCCAAGAGACACGCCTTGCAGCCACTTTTGTAGGAGAGATTGAGGAGCGTGCGGACGGACGATCGGTCTTTCGCTCGTTCTGCGGCCGCCCGCGCCGAAGGCGACGCGACCGTCGGCTTGGGCGAGTCGCCGTTCCCCGCGACGATCGTCACGCTGCTCAAGAAAAGGAGCCAAACGATTGGCAGCGTCGCGCGCGGGGCTTCTTTCATACCGGATTTGCTTTCTTGGAACTGGTCGCTCGAGCGGCGGGCGACGGTTTGGACAGCTGCTCCTCGACCAGGCCGTGGACGTGCCGCAGGTAGGCAGTCGAGATGTCGGAGCGCTGTACGAGCCCGAGCACTTTGCGATCGTTCGACTCGTCGATCACGGGAAGGGCCGTCAAGTCATTTTCGACGAACAGCTCGAGTGCCCGGTCGACTCGGTCTGCCAGGTGCAGCGCGTCCACGTCGGTGCGCATCAAATCGGCTGCCACAAGCATCGCGCGCGAGTGCGGCGACTGCGCGGCGAGGTGCGCTTCCTCGAGGCTCAACACTCCCAAGAGGCGTCCCTCTGGGTCGGTCACGGGCAGCGCGCTGCACGAAGTGCTGGTCATGATCTCCAGCACCCGTTCGAGGCGGTCCTCGGGATGGACGACGGGGACTTTATGCGGAAACACAAACTGACTGACTTGCAGTCCGGTCAGCACCTCGCGGACATAGTCCCCCTGATGGGCCGGCGAACGGGACCGGCTCTCGACCTGCGAGCTGTAGATCGACTGTTCGTCGGAGAGCAGGAAGGCGATCGCGCAAACCCACAGCGTGGGCAAGAGCAGATCGTAGTTCCCGGTCATTTCGCTGACGATCACCATCGTGGAGAACGGCGTCTTGGCCGCGGCCGCAAAGAAGCCCGCCATCCCGACAATCACAAAACATCCCGGCTGCGGCGCCAGCCAGGGCCGAATCCAGTGCAACACGATTCCCAGCGCGCCGCCCCCGCAGCCGCCGATCACCATCGATGGGCCAAAAACTCCTCCGGAGCCGCCGCTGCCGATCGTCAGCCCGGTCGTCAGGGTTTTTCCCAACGCGATCACCATCAGAACCAGCGCGAGGCTCAAATTGGCCTGATCGGCTGCGGGAATCGTCATTGCGTCCTGCAAACTGCCGTAACCGAATGAAAGCACGGCCAGCACGCTCTGATTGCGGCCCAGCAGGTAATACAGCACCAGTCCCAGGAATCCGCTGGCCAACGCGCCGATGGCCGGCTTGACGTGTCGGGGAATTTTCCAGCTGTGAAAAAGGCGCGTTAGTCCGTAAAAGGTCCGCGTGTAGAGCATCGCCAACGCGACCATGAGCAGCGCGAGAATCAGGTACGATACGAGCCTCAAAGGCTCGCTGAAGGTCAGGACGCGGCGCATGTCGTCGGGGATTGAGAAGAGGGGCGCCCAGCCAAACTCCAACCCGAACGTGCAATAAGCAGCCACGCTCGCCAGCCCGGCGGGGATAATCACCTCCGACTCGAAATCGGGCGATCTGTAAAGGACCTCGGCAGCGAACAGCGCACCGGCCAACGGCGCACGAAAAATCGCCGCGACGCCCGCTCCCATTCCGGCGGCCATCAAGGTCCGTCGCTCAATCGGACGCAGTCGGAGCACCGTCCCCAAAAACGAGCCAAAGCCGGCTCCAATCTGCGCAATCGGGCCTTCGCGTCCGCCGGAACCTCCCGTGCCGAGCGTGAGCGCGCTTGCGACGATTTTGACCAGCGGCACCCGCGGCCGGATCAGCCCCTGGTGATAGTGATAGGCCGCGATGGCGGCATCGGTCCCGTGCCCCTCCGCTTCTGGCGCGACCGAGAAGACCAAAAAGCCACTCAAGATTCCGCCCAGCGTCGGAACGACGAGCAACATCCATGGCCGCAAAGGGGACGCCGCTTCCGCGAACAGGGGCGGCTCTCCTCCGGGCGGAGTCGGTCGGTAGCCGGCCCAGTCTTCGAGGGCATAGTGAAAGACGACCTGACAAGCGAGATAAAAGACGATCGCCCCAACGCCCGCGATCACTCCGACCAGCACCGAAAGCAACATCACGCGCCCTTGGGGGCGAAAGCGCCTTCGCGCCAGACTCCAGAACTCGGGCAACCATTTAAGCGGGTGTGAGGGGACCGGAGTCTTCGACTGCTGGACGTGTGCGGGCGGCATTTCGCCGGACAAGTCGTGCCCGCCCATTGACTAAGCGCCTCACCGGAAGAAAGTCGGACCCCGCGACCGAGTCGGCTGTCGACTCGAGGCCGCGCGCCGCAGGCGTCCTTGTGCTGCAGACCTTGGGCCGAAACGCCTCTTTTATCTTGCGGCCGCGTAGATAACCAGCACGGCAGCCGTCCAGAGCAGCGCGAAAACGAGCACGGCGAGGCCCATCATCGACAACACCATTGCCCACCCCTTGGTCCAGTAATAGAAGGGGTCGAGCCCCGGCGGCCGCGGAAAGACATAACCCAGGCCCGAGAAAAACACCAAACCAGGGCACCAGGTAGAGCGAACCGAAGTGACCGCGCGAATATTGCGAAAGTGAGGTTTGAGCGACGGCACGAGTTTGAGGTCGATCAACGTCCACAAGATGCCCGTTATGGCCATTGAGCGAATGTGCAGGGCAGCCAGCACAAAGTAGAGTTCATGCATTGTCATCGATCGAAATTGCTGAGCGAACGCGCCCTGACGCCCCCCGAACGGACCGGACGAGTCGCTCCAGACTAATCGGACGAACCGGTCGCGCCCACGCCGATCGAAACCCGTTCAGATTGGTCCGGGTTGACCGGGGCCGTAGGATATCGGACGGGGC
>DASPSM010000219.1:0-4630 GCA_035623955.1 Planctomycetaceae bacterium | reverse complement strand
GAAAAAGACGACACAAAGGCTTAGCCACTCGGGGAAAGGGCTTACACTAGGGAATAGATTTACAGCGCACAGACGACCGTATTTATTAAGGGCGAATTAAGCTACTAAGGGAATCCCTGATAATTGGATCGGGGAATCCCCGATAGCAACGACCAAAAGATGGATTTCTTGTAATCTTTGTCTTCGCGACAAATTTGCCCGCGAGCCGATTCGCCAGCGCAAATCTTTCAGCAGCCACTGCTGAATTTCTTTCTGTTCTTGCCGACGTTTTTGCACTGCTCATTTGGCCAGTTCGGACCGCCACGCCGGCGCTGCTCCGCCTCCACTCGATGTGCCCCGCTGACAAGCATCGTCAGCGGGTTCTTTTTTTGGCGGCGCAAATGAATCGGGCAGGAACCAGCCCGAGACGACGACAACGTCGCCGTCAGCGCCCTCAAAGGGCTCCACCCACGCGTGGTTTGTAGAATCGGGGCGTGTTCTGTTCGGGAACGCTCGAAGAAAGGATCCGTCATGGCTGCTGAGAGAATTGCGACGGTGGTTCCCGTCGCTGAAGAGGAGGCGAAAGGCAAGGTCGCCGACGTTTTCGCTGACATCAAGCAGACAAAAAACCTCGCATTTGTGCCGAATTTATGGCGCGTCCTGGCCACGAACCCCGACCATCTCGACCTGGTCTGGTCACGCCTCAAGGCGCTGATGCATCCGGAAGCGGTCGGGCGGCAACCCCAGCTCGATGCGACGACGCGCGAGATCATTGCCCTTGCCGTGTCGGCCACAAATGGCTGTGCCTATTGCGTCAATTCCCACACCGCCGCCTTGAAAAAGCTCGGGCTCAGTACGGAAGCGCTGGGCGAAGTGCTGGCAATCGTCGGGCTGTTCAACAACACAAACGCGATTGCCGAGGGCTATCAGATTAAGCCGGATATTCTCCCCCCACTCGAGGGCTGACAGGCGTGTTGACTGGAAGCGGGCTCAAGAAAAGGCTAGGATGTGACGATAGCGATATTGAGACTCAATCTCACCTGCTGAGCCGGTCTTCGACGGCCTTTGGGTTCCTGATCATGCCCGTTGCCACGGATCGCATCGTCTGTCGCTGCCTGGGAATTGCCGAATCGGAGATTCGCTGCGCCCTGATGGAAGGGACGGCCAGTTGCCTGCGTTCCTTGATGAGCGCGACGGGAGCCGGAACGGGCTGCAACTGCTGCCATCGGGCGATCAAGGACCTGGTGGCCCAAGAGCGGTTGCAGGCGGAAGCGAACGATCAGTGCGACGCCGCCTCGTCCTCGCCAACCTGCGTGATCAGGTAGTTCTCCAGCCCCAGAGTCTTGATCAAGTCGAGCTGCGATTCGAGCCAGTCGACATGCTCCTCTGACTCGACCAGAATCTTTTCCAAGAGCTCGCGGCTGCCACCATCGTTTTCTTTAAGACACAGCGCGATTGCCTCGTTGTAGGTCCGCACCCCTTTCATCTCCAGCTCGAGATCGTTTTGGAGCTGTTCGGGGATGGTCGTCCCGACGCGAATCACGTCGTAGCGCGCGATCTCCGGCACGCCTTCCAGAAAAATGATTCGATCGATTAATAGCTCCGCATGTTTCATCTCGCCGAGCGACTCGTGGTAATGCTTGGCAGCCAGACGGTTCAGGCCCCAATTGCGGCACATCTTCGATTGGCAGAAGTATTGATTGATGGCCGTGAGCTCGATCGTCAGGCCCGCGTTGAGAGCATCGATGACCGTCTGCTTTCCCTGCATTCGTGAACTCTCCTATCCGACGCCGTCCAACTCTTGAGTCGGGCGAGCGTAAAGGACTGGTGGATTTCCTTCATCAGGCGAAGGGGCTCGGCCCCGGTGCCAAGGCACGACTGCCGCTCAGGACGGGCACCATCGTAGCCCAGATGAAGTTCCCCTTCCATGAGCCACAACCGTGGTCGGCCAAACCGGCCGCAAATCGGCCGATCGCGCAGCTTGAAGGACGCGCTGACGGCCCCACAATCCGTCGCGCGTGACGGGCTTGGGAGAACTCTCGCTCGCTGAATTGCAAGATCTTCTGGCCTACGTCGGGTCTCTCTGAACCGCCGCGTTTGCGCTGCCGCTGGATGCCACGGCGCAAGCTTCTGATTCGCTTGTGGCGAATCCTTCTGCTTTGTAACTTACAGCTCGAAGTGGCTGCGCCGGCAATGCCGAGGTCGCGGGAAGCAACTCGCTTCCGCTGTGCCTCACGCCGATTGCCGGTGGGATTCCGATTCAATTGGCCGAGAGCACGCTTCGCGGACGTGGCGGAATTGGCAGACGCGCTAGCTTCAGGAGCTAGTCCTCGTAAGAGGGTGGAGGTTCAAGTCCTCTCGTCCGCATTGCTCTTGCCAATTGCGCGATCTGGCGGTCGAAGATTCGGATCGGATTTCGAGTTCAGCCACATTTTTCCCAAGCCGACAGCTGTGCTGTCGGATCCGGAGAGCTTTGCCCAAAAACGGGGACTGACCCCCTACCGGAAGGGCAAACCAGCACTCCAGCCGCAACGGGTCAGGGGTCTGTCCCCGTTTTTGGGCAAAGCCGATCCGGAGCGACGGCGAAGCCGTCGGTTTGGGAAACTGAACGCGGCAACGATTCCACAATCGCTGGTGCGTCCACCGTCACTCTTTCTTCCGAGCTAGCCGCGTGACATTTTTAGTTGCGCCCCGCGGCTTGCCCGCACGAACCGCCACTGGCGGCGGCACAGGCGGCACCGTCGGCTAGAGTTCCCTTGATCGCTTTGACGCGTCGCGACAGCGGAAAATCGTTCCGCACGCCGACGGCCGTCTCTTCGTGTTGCCGATCGATCGTTTCGGCCAGGCGCTCGAGATTGAAGTCGGGCCAGATCTTTTCGAGCTTGACCAGCTGCTCCATGCCGTGGTGCGCGTGCAACGGGTCGGGAATCATCGCAGCCAGCGTGACGGCGGCCACCGGCGATCGTCCCAGCGCCGGATGCGACAGGATCCGCAAGCCGGCGTGATGATACAGAATGCAGCAGACCAGCTCGTCGGGCAGGTTCCACTGACAGGCCAGGCAGGCCCCCGCCATCGCGTGGTCCCATTCGAATTTCGCCTGCTCGAACTGGGCCAGCGCCTCGGGGCTCGTGCTCCCCTGATTGACGAATTCCATGTAGATGTCGAACAGCTCGTTGGTCAGCAGCGGCAGCAAGAAGTCCTGCAACAGCCCGCCGGCAAACGCCGCGTCGACGTCGGTCTTCAAGAGCCGCGCCACTTCGCGGGCGAAGAACGCTCGCTGCAGGCAGACGTTCCAGAACGCGTTCTGATTGATCAGTTTCGACTTGCGGGCCCGAATCGCCCCTTCGGTGCCGACCGTCGTCAAGAACATTCGAGTCGGACGCCGCCCCAGCAAGGACAGCGCCTGCGCCACCGACTTCACCTTCACCGACAGCCCGCTCGCCGACGAATTGACCCGCTTCAGGAGCTCGACCGTCAGCCCCGCGTCGGTCTCCACGATCCGCGCCAGCTCTTCCAGCGGCGTCTTGTCGTCCGCCGATCGTTCCATGAATCGCGTCACCGCGTGCGGCAGCACCGGCAGCGAAAGCGTCGGCGGCATGACCGACAGCTTGAAATCGCTCAGCCCTTCGGCACGAATGGTAGCCCAGTCGATCATGCTCGCTCCCTCGCTTCAGACGGCCCGTGACACTTTGCCCGCGGCCACCGCGCGCTTGGCCCGTTTCCGACGCGGCGCGGACTTGCCATTCCGCGCTGGTGCCGGCTTCGAGGTCTTGCGATTCGAGCTGGGGCGACTCTCCCCTTCGGCCAGCGCGAAGCAGGCTGACACCTCGGTGAACTGATAAAACGACTTCGACCGGATCACTTTCACCACCGCCTGCAGCATCCGATACCGGGCCATCTCCAGCCGCAGCAGCAAATAGGGAGACTTCACCCGCTCGGTGCAGAGGATGGCGATCCCGCCGCGGGAAATGTTCCGCGTCAGCGCCAAAAAGGCGTCGCCGCACGGCTTCTGCTGTGCGTCGAGCGGCACCGCGATCACGTCGATCGTCACCGGCTTGCGCTTGGCCGAGCGACGGTCCTCAAACAGATCGCGTCCGCCGTCGACCGCGTCGACGAACTGCTCGACCGCCTCGCGCGAGGACGAAATCGAATTCCAATCGACACAAAGGGAAAGCACGTCCTTGACGCGGAAATCCTCGGTCATAAAACCATCCCCGCTCGCTACGTGACAGGTGTTTATTCAATTCGCGACGCAGCACCACGCTCCGCTGCCACTCTAGCTCCAGCCACCGAGCCGACCGGCCGCACCACCGCTCCCCACCGCCAAATTGCCCGCCGCCCCCAACACCAATTCCGACTTTGCCGCCTGTGCAGGGGCATGCCCCTGCACCCGCTGCGGTTCGCCCGCCTGCTGCTTGAGACGCCGACCCCGCGGCACGCTGGTGAACAAAGAGCAGCGCGAAGAGCCGCGCCTGCGCAAGCTCCTGATTCGACGCTAGCCGCGTGAAGTGTTCAGGAGCGCGCGCGCGGCCAGCCCGCACAAGCCGCCATCGGCGGACGCCGGTTGAAAATTGCGCCGTGGAAAATTGAGCACAGGCGCACTTTTCCCAAGCCGACAGCTCCGCTGTCGTTCCTCGCAACGCAGCTTGCG
>DASPSM010000198.1:0-2600 GCA_035623955.1 Planctomycetaceae bacterium | reverse complement strand
GGATCGTAATCCTGCTCGAGCGAGTGGACCACTTCGAGGAGGCGGTCGAGGGCCTCCTGCTTTTTGTCCTCGCGCCGCTTGACACCCTTCTTCGGGGCGGCGGCTCCTTTTTGCGCCGTCCGCACGAGGTCGTCGTAATAGATGAATTCGTCGCAGTTGGCGATCAAGAGATCCGAGGTCGAGCTTTTCACGCCGCAGCCGATGACCCGGTTATTGTTCTCTTTGAGCTTGGAGACCAGCGGCGAAAAGTCGCTATCGCCCGAGACGAGGGCGAAGATGTCGATGTGATCTTTGGAGTAGCAGAGGTCCATCGCGTCGACGACCATCCGGATGTCGGCGCTGTTCTTGCCGCTCATTTTGCTCTGCGGGATGTCGATCAGTTCGATCCCCTGGGCGTGGAACTCGCGGATCGCGTCGCGGTAATGGCTCCAGTCGCAATAGGCCCGCTTGAAAACGATCCGCCCTTTTTCGAGCAGCCGCTTGAGCACGAGCTGGATGCGAAATTCCCCCGATTTCATGCTCCGCACGCCGATGGCGAGGTTCTCGAAGTCGATAAAGACCGCGATCAGGGGTTCGTCGGAACGGGACGCCAGGACAGGTGTGCTCAAGCAAGGGCCCTCGAAGATTTCGATTCGATCGATGGGAAAGGCAATTCGGCCGCAAGGATAGGAGAACTGTGCCCGGGCGGCAAGCGGGCCGTTGCCCAACGGAAATTCCGGGTCGAAATGAACCGCCTACGGCCGCTTCTGTCGGCTTTGCATGGCTCGCGTTATCTCGATTTCCTTCCGCGCGACGTCATATTGTGGGTCGATTTTGAGGAGCTGTTCCAGCGTCCGGATCGCTTCGTCGAATCGTCCCAGGCCGCGCTCGGCGACTGCGATGTAGTGGTAGCACTCGATTTGCTTCGGATCAAGCTGGAGTGCTCGCTTGCCGTAGCTGATCGCCGCGGCGTAGTCGCCGGTCTGCGCGCACAAGAGCGAGAGGTTGGCTTGGGCGTTGGCCAGGTCGGGGTCGAGCTCGGCCGCCCGCTCGAGATGGCGCCTCGCCTCGGCATTCCGATGGAGGCGCATGAGTAGAACGGCAAAATCGTTGTGGGTCTCGGCCGACTTGTCATCGATGGCCAGAGCCGATTCGTACTCGCGGATCGCCTCGTCGGTGCGGCCGACTTTGTCGAGCGCCCCGGCGAGTTTGCTGTGCAGAGGCGCATACGGGGGGGCGAGGCGAATGGCGGTCTCGAATTCGGGAATCGCCTTGGCCGGCATTCCCCCATACAAGTAGGCCGCTCCCAGGTATTCGTGCGGAGTCGGATGGTTAGGGAGCACGGCGACTTCGTGGCTCAGCAGGGTGATCGAATCGGCCCAGTAGCCGATCTGGTGAAACGAAACGGCCGCGAAGAGGGCGAGCACCCCGACGGCCGCCGCCGGCAGGACCCGACTTCGCAGTATTCCTGCCGGAACCCAATCGGCGACCAGCCAGGTCACCGCAAGAAACACTCCGATCAGCGGAAAATAGGTGTAGCGGTCGGCCATCTGCTGCCCACCGATCTGCACGATGCCGATCATCGGGACCAATGTCCCCAGATACCAGAACCAACCAACGAACAAGTAGGGGAGCCGCCGGATCTGCGTGACGGCAATCGCAGAGAGGATCATCAGCACGATGGCGGCCATCAGCACCGACGTCCAGCCGAGCCGAAAACCCGGGTGCGGGTAGTAGACCGCCAGGTCGATTGGAACCAAAGTTTTCCACAAATACGACACATAAACGACGACCGCATTCATCAGTCGAATCGAAAGCGGAAGGGCTTCAACGACGGCCCCGCCGTGAGCCTGCGCGTAGGCAGCGACGGCTGAAACGCCCGCGGAGAGTCCGAAAAACGGCAACTTTTCAAGAATCAGCCGCCCGAACATGCGCCGCGAATCGTCGAGGGGCGACCCGGCGCCTTTCGCGGCAGCCGTCCGCCCCAGCGGCCAGAAGTCGAGAAGCAAAAAGACGAACGGGAGCGTGACGAGCGTCTGCTTCGCCATCAGACTGAGCGCAAGAAATGCGAATGAGAGCGCCAGTTGAATCCGTCCTCCGCCAGTCGCGTAGCGCACGTACGTCCAAAGCGACAGCATGCCGAAGAAAATGCTCAAAACGTCCTTCCGCTCGGCAATCCAAGCCACCGATTCGACGTGCAGCGGATGCAGCGCAAAGAGAGCGGCGACGAACGCGCTACGCAGTTCGTTTCCGGTCGCTCGGGCGAGCGCCAGGAAGAGCAACACGGCACACGCCGCGTGCAGCAGCGTATTCGTGATATGAAAACCGCCGACTCGCCCGCCGTAGAGATCGACGTCGAGCATCAACGATAGCCACGTGAGGGGAATCCAGTTGGCGTGCTCGAAGGATCCAAGTGCCCAGGCAACATTTTGCGGCGTCAACCCGGTCGTGACGTGGACGTTGTCGATGACATAGTTGGGGTCATCGATCCATATCACTCCGTACCACCATGTCTGCGCATAGACGCCCAGCGTGACAGCAGCCAGGAGAATCGCAAGGATCGGCTTGCGCCTTGCTCCCTCTCCCATTGCGATGCCAGCGGGCCGAGGTGAGGGCTGCCT
>DASPSM010000163.1:0-8978 GCA_035623955.1 Planctomycetaceae bacterium | reverse complement strand
TGAAAGCCGGCAGTGCGGCTCTTCCCAAACCGGCCGCTCCAGCAAAGGCCGAAGGTGCGCCCACAACTGCCCCCCAGGCAGCGCCGGCAGCTTCACCCGCGCAGCCAGGCAAGAAAATGTCGCCGCTGGAAATCGCGCGGATGCAGGACGCTGGAAAGGAAGGCTGCCTGAGCACACCGGCGCCAGTGGCATCCGCCGCAGCGCCAGCAGCCCCGACTCCCGCAGCTGCAACTCCGCCAGCCCCAGCCCCGGCAGCCCCCGCCCCTGCTCCCGGCAAAAAGCTCTCGCCGCTGGAACTCGCTCGTCAGCAGGGCGCGTTCAAAGGCTGACTTGGCGACCTGCCAGTCGGCATCGTTCGGTCTCGTCACGGCAACCCGCCGATTGCAGTGTCATCGAGCCAGCTGCGGGACGCGGTAGAACCGAATCACGTGCCGCACTTGATCGTCCACTGCCAGGAAATGGCCGTCGGGAGAAAAACAGATGGCCGTGCTGACTTCAAATTTTGTGGGTATTTCTGCGACCGGCCGGCAGCTCGGTATTTGATGGATGTTGATGCCTCGGCGCGTGCAGATTGCGGCGAATTCCCCGTCGCGCGACACATCCATCAACTCGGGGGCCCACGTGTCCATCGGGGGCTCCAGGGCGACCGTCTGCGATCCGAGCGTCTTCACGTGGTCCTCGAACAATCGAAGGACACGCAGTTCGTCGGCTTCAATGTACCGTGGCTCAGATTTCGTGGTCGCGTCTGGTGGCTTCTGTGAGTCGTCGCTCGGCGGCTGACCGTGGAACCAAACAAGTTTCTGGCCGTCGGGCGTCAGCTTGATCCACCCACCGATGCGTGCGCTGAATTCCAATTCGACGCTCCCCTTACCAGCAATGTTCTCTCGCACCTTCAAGATCTGCGCCCAGCAATTCCAGGAAGTGAATGCCACCCGTGTCTCCTTTCCGACCGAGGAGACGGACAGATCATACGGTGCGATCGAATCCGAATAGGGCGTGGGGTGCGAACAGAAGCCGAACAACTCCGCTTCCGGACCCCAATGATCGCCCAAGTGCCACCAGACGCGCGGCGAGTATTCGAGCGTCGTTCCGAAGCCATAACCTTCAAAACCGTACTCAAACTCCGCGATGTACAAATTGCTGTGCTGATCGAAGCAAAAGCGCACAACGTAGGGCTGCGTATCCAAGCTCTTGGGATAATGCATGTCGAGACTTTGCCGGACTGTCCAGGTCCGCGTATCCCAGAGATCGATCTCTTTGGCGTCATTGCGCCTTGGCAGGGCCAGTATCGAACCATCCATTGTCCACGCCGATTTCCAGGCGCCACCCGGCAGTTCATGATCCAGCGTACCTCGAGGGAGGTTGTAGATTCGCGCCGCAAATCGAGCCCCGTAGCGGTCGCGGATTTTGCTCTCGAACGTCACAAGGGCAATCTTCCGTCCGTCGGGTGAGAACTGCATGTCGGCGACAGCGTTCCCACGATAGGCGAACTCAAAGGCCGGCTCGCTCAGAATGGCAGGCGGCGCCGAAGAGCTGAGAACGGCAGGCGGCGCCCGAGAGACGCAGACCTGCAC
Organism: Planctomycetaceae bacterium; assembly: GCA_035623955.1. Lineage (GTDB taxonomy): Bacteria > Planctomycetota > Planctomycetia > Planctomycetales > Planctomycetaceae > DASPSM01. The sequence goes on along the minus strand of DASPSM010000163.1, from coordinate 7,404 downwards.
GAAGGCGCACAACGCCAACAGGCCTAGTACGCCGACGCCTCCTCGGAAAGTGCTCGATTGACCGCTCATAGCCTCGAGCCGGACTGATCGCGGGAGCGCAAGGAACGCTGGAGATGACGCCTGAGGCTTTGAGATTTGTTCAGCGGATTCCGGCCCGAGCCCTAGTTCGCGCCGAAGACCAGCGGATCGTCCTGCTTGCGGATCGTCGCGGTCCCCTGCCAGAGCGCCAGATTGACGTTGTCGCTCACGAACTGCACGCTGCCGTCGCACAAGAGGATGTTCACTCCGGCGCTGTGCATGCTCGAATACGCTTGGAAGTGCTGGGCCGGATCGTCGGGCGGCTGGTCCGATGCCCCGAGCACGCGGCCGATCCATTCGACGCCGCCCGGAGGGGCACCGAGCCACATTCCGAGAATCTGCGGATTGGCCGTAATGTTCCCGCGCCGCTCGCCGACCATCATCGTGCACGTCGCGCCGTCGGTAATGTTGCCGATGGCCGTGCGGCTATTGAGATAAAAGACGCCGTTCCCGGGGCAATCGACCCCGACCGCGTTCGAATAGCAGGTGTGGTAATCGGTCGAACCGAACGAACCGATGTAATTCGACGTCCCAAAGGTCATGGGCAAATTGGGGTTGGTTTGCCCGGAGTTGAGGGCGACGCTGACCGTCCCGGGCCCCGTGTCGCTCGGGCAGCGATAAAGCGGAATGACGTACGGCTGCAGCGTGGCATCCGCCGGGTCGGTGATCGGAACGTTCCAGCTGAGGGGCGGGGCCTTGCCGTTTTTCTCGGTGCTTTGGAAGCCCGCGGCGTACTGTTCAATCTGCGGCAGAATCAGCGACGACCAGGCCAGCCCGCTGCCGCCATTCACGTTCAACTGGTAGTTCGTGACTCCGATCCAACCGGGTGGAAACAGCGAATGCGTGTCGTGGTAGTTGGCGAGCGCCACGCCGATCTGGTGCAGGTTGTTGCGGCACTGAGTGCGCCGCGCCGCCTCGCGGGCTGCCTGCACGGCGGGGAGCAGAATGGCGACCAGAATGCCGATGATCGCCATCACCACGAGCAATTCGATCAGCGTAAAACCGTGTGTCTTGTGACGAGGGGTCATAGCTGCCTCGCTGCTTACTTCCAATGCCCGTTGCGGCACCCGCCACGCTAATTATGAACGTTCCGGACTCGAAGGGAATCCGAATTCGGCCCGCAGCCAGCGGGCCCGAACAGATTCCAAAGGCTGGCGGCATATTCGGAAATGACGGATCGGTCGCCGTTTTTCGTTCTGTTTGCGGCTGCGGGGCGTCCTTCGCGAAGCCGAGGGTCCCTCCTCTCGCTAAAACCTGCGCGCACCCGCCGGCGGGAATACAATCATACAATCAAATGCGCTGAGAGCGAGACAACCGAGGTCGAGCATGAGCCAGCCACATTCGCGGTTCGGACAGGCACTCGTTTACGCGGAAGCGGTCCACTCCGGACAAATGCGAAAGGCAACCTCGGTTCCCTACATCTCCCATCTGCTGGGAGTTGCCGCCCTGGCGCTGGAACATGGTGCCAACGAGGACGAAGCAATTGCCGCCCTGTTGCACGACACCGTCGAGGATTGCGGGGGATTGGACCGGCTGCGCGACGTCCGCGAGCGATTTGGATCCAACGTTGCCGACATCGTGATGGGCTGCACCGACGCGACCGAAATCCCCAAGCCACCTTGGAACGAACGAAAGCGGGCCTATGTCCACGACCTGATGGCGGCGTCGCCGTCGGTGCTCCTCGTCTCGGCCTGCGACAAACTGCACAACGCCCGATCGCTTGTCCTGGCGCTTCGGCACGAGGGAGAGGCCGCCTGGCGCGTGTTCAGCGGCGGCAAGGAAGGAACTTTGTGGTACTACCGCGCGGTTCTCGACGTCCTGTCGCAGCGAGGCCTGCATCCCGTCCTGGTTGGCGATTTAAAGGTCGCGGTCGAGGAGGCGCACCGCCTTGCCGGCGCGGATGTGCCCCTGACGGATGTTCGCTTTCCCGAGAACCAGTCGAGACCGCATTGAGGGACACAGATCGAACCGCCGCTGGCTAATCGTCTATTTCTCCGATGTCCGACGACCCGCGTCCGCCACTGCCGATCGACGAGCTGCTTCCGGAGATTCGAAGGGCGCTCGCGGACTCTCCAAGCCTGGTGATCTGCGCGCCGCCGGGGGCCGGCAAGACGACGCGAGTTCCGCCGGCGCTGCTCGATCCGCCCCTGGCGCGTGAGGGTCGCGTGCTCGTGTTACAGCCCCGGCGAATGGCGGCCCGGGCGGCCGCTCGGCGGATCGCGGCCGAACGTGGAGTGCCGCTCGGTGATGAGATTGGATACCAGGTCCGATTCGACCAGCGCATCAGCTCGCGAACGCGGCTTGCGGTGGTGACCGAAGGCATCCTCCTGCGAATGCTTCACGACGAGCCCCTTTTGGAGTCGGTCGGAGCGGTGATCTTCGACGAATTCCACGAGCGCAATTTGAACAGCGATCTGGCGCTCGGGATGACGCGGCGCATCCAGCAGACCGTGCGGCCCGAACTGCGAATCGTCGTGATGTCGGCCACGCTCGATTCGGCTCCGGTTGCAGCCTTTCTGGGAGGCTGCCGCGTCGTCCAATCGTCGGGCCGGATGTTCCCCGTGGCGATCAGCTACTGGGGCAGCGTCGAAAAGCGGCCGCTCGCCGATCTCGTCGCTCGGGGAATCGAGCGCGTGCTTCCGCAAACGCCGGGCGACATTCTCGCGTTTCTTCCCGGCGTCGGTGAAATCCGACAGGCCGCGGCCGAAACGCAGTCGCTGGCGCGCAAGCACAACCTGGCTGTTTTTCCTCTCTACGGTGACTTGCCCCCTGAAGAGCAGGACGCCGTCTTGATGCCGAGCGAACGGCGCAAGCTCGTGCTGTCGACAAACGTCGCGGAGACCTCGCTGACAATTCCGGGAATTACCGCGGTGGTCGATTCGGGGCTGGCTCGGCAAATGCGTTTTGATCCGTCGGTCGGCCTCGATCGGCTGGTGCTCGGTCCGATCTCCCGCGCGTCGGCCGATCAACGCGCCGGGCGCGCCGGGCGCACGGCCGCCGGCGTCTGCCTGCGACTCTGGGAAGAGCGGACGCATCCGCACAGGCCGGCGTTCGAGCTGCCGGAAATCGAGCGCGTCGACCTGGCGGCCGCCGTCTTGCAACTGTGGAGCTGGGGCGAGACGGACGTGATGAGCTTTCCGTGGTTCGAGCGCCCGTCTCAGTCGTCCGTCGACGCCGCCCTCGCGCTGCTCGAGCGACTCGAGGCGATCGAAGATCATCGCTTGACTCCACTCGGCCAGACGCTGGCCCGCTTGCCCGTTCATCCACGGATCGCGCGGCTACTCGTCGAAGGCAATCAGCGGGACTGCCTCTCAGAGGCCGCACTGGCCGCGGCCATGCTCTCGGAACGCGATCCGTTTGTGCGATCGGCTGCGAGCGCACCGTCAGGACCGCGGGTGGGAACCCCGAGAACGGCGGCCCGCTCTGTCTCCCGGTCCGACGTGCTCGATCGCGTCGTGTCGTTTGAGGAATACGAGACACACGGCCGAACCGAGACGGCGTTCGGACCGATCAATCCCGGCGCGGCCGCTTTCATTGGGCGTGCCCGCGACCAGCTTGTGGCGGAAGTGCGCGAGCAGCTCGGCGACCGTCAAGGCCGTGCCGATCGGCCGCAGTCGGGCCGGCCGCAGCCGGACGCTCTGTTGCGCGCGCTTCTGGCCGCCTTCCCGGACCGGGTCGCTCGCCGTCGCGATTCGAGCACGGGCAAAGGGGTGATGGTTGGCGGACGCGGTGTTCGACTGGCTCCGCAGTCGGCCGTCACCGAGGCGGAGCTGTTCGTGTGCGTCGACGTCGATGCCGGTCAAACCGAGGCGATTGTGCGCCAGGCCTCGGCAGTCGAGCGGGACTGGCTGCCCGCCCGGCGGCTGCGGACCGCCGACGAAGTGTTCTTTCACCCAACGCAAAAGAGCGTCGTGGGCCGCCGCCGCACCTATTGGGACGATCTGCTGCTCGACGAGGTCAACATCCCGGCCCCCACCGGCGAAAAGACCGCCACAATCCTGGCGGAGGCCGCCTGGCGCGAGTGGGAGCGAGTCTTTCCCACTGATGATCCAACCGTCAGCTCTTTTCTGGCACGGGTCCGCTGCCTGGCCGCGTGGATGCCCGAGCTCAAGCTGCCCGATTTCGACGAGGCCCAACTTCGGGCCGTGCTGCTGGAGCTGTGCCAGGCATGCCGATCGTTCGACGAGCTGCGCCGGGCTCCGTGGCTCGACCTGTTGAAGGCGCGGCTGACGTATGCGCAACGCGAGGCGCTGGAGCGCGAGGCGCCCGAGAGAATCGCGGTCCCCAGCGGTAGCCGCATCGCGATCGCGTACGAAGTAGGCCGCCCTCCGGCGCTGGCGGTCCGCATCCAGGAAGTGTTCGGGCTACGGCAAACGCCGCGGATCGCCGCCGGTCGCGTTGCTGTCGTCATGCACCTGCTGGCCCCCAACATGCGGACGCAGCAGATCACCGACGACCTGGAGAGTTTCTGGGCCAACGGCTATCCCCGCGTGCGCAAAGATCTGCGGGCCCGCTATCCCAAACATCCGTGGCCCGAAGATCCCTGGACCGCCGAGCCGACGCGCCGCACTAAAAGGAGCCCCAAAAAACAGTAGCGGCTACTTGGGTTTGCTCGGGCCGCCGGACTTTTCGCTGGTCGGTTTCTCGGTCACCGGTGTTTCATTCGTTGGTTTAGCGCCAGCTCCGTCGTTGGATGCGGGGCCGGCGCCCGGATCTTGACCGAGGATCAGATCGAGGATGCGAAGCTTCGTTTCCAAGTTGCGGACGTCCATCGCGGGGACGGCGTGAAGCGCGCCGAGCTTGTGCATCCGGTCGACTTCTTCGGAAAGCTGGTCGCGCATCGCCTTGGTGATCGACCGCAACAAACGAACTTTGCTCTCGGCCGAATCGACGTCCCGGCTCGCCGTCATCCCGGTTTCCTTCGACTGCCTGGCCCTTCGCAGTTCCCCCAGCGCGTCCTGATAGGCGACCGATAGCGTCACCAGGTCGACCGGCTGCTGGAGAGGCGAAAAGATGCCGGCGGACCGCGTGAACGGAGGCCCAATCGGACGCCAATAGGACGTCTGATAGGAGCCGATCGCAGACGGCACGGGTGCAGCGGTGACGGGGGGCTCGCCGGGAGGATGGGGAAGTGGCGGCGGTTCACCTGGGCCGCCACTCGAGTGCTGTAACGCGTCGCTCACCTGCGTGTTGACGGTCGCCTGGAGCTGTTTGAGCCGCAACTCGAGGAGGCCGTTCCGTTTTTTCAGCTCGTCGCGCTCGCGCTCGAGGGCCTTGATGCGGTCGTCCGTGGATTTTGCATCCTGAGCCAGAGAAATCGACGGCCCCACGAGACCGATCGACAAAACCGTTAACAGCGCTAGGGCCGGACCTTCAGCGAAGTCCGAGTTGAATCGAATGAGTCGGAGCATAATGCGACTCCAGTTTCCCGTAACGTGACCACTTGCCCTGATCCCATTTTCCGCTGTTTTAGGCTGAGGTCGAGGTGGGTTTTTCTGATTTCGGCCGGGCAAGAAGAGGGAATTGTCGCGAGGGACCTGACGGGACAAGTCCCATTTTGCTCGCAGACTTCGCAAAAATTGGGATGGTTTTCAGTCCGCCGCTCATTCGCTATACTGCGGTTTGGAGCGGCCGTCTCTCAGGGAGGTGGCCTCAGCGGGCGTCTCCAAGCGGGACGGCAAAGTCGGGGCGGCGAGTCGCGAGTTTCTCGATTCCTCGGCGGGAAGTCGTCGTGTCACAGCTGGCGTCTTCGGACAAGGTCGCTGTACCTGTCGACTTCAAGACGCTGATCCACAAGCCCGCGCCCTTCAGCATCGACGAGGTGCGGTCGCTCGAGCGGCTGCTGTCGACGCCGCAGCTCTCCGAAATCCGTCAGGAGTTTCTCGCGTTGCAGCGCGAGGCAACGGGCTCGGCGAGGATGCCGTCTCATCTGGCCGCGCGATTGGGAGTCGGGCTGTATCTGCTCGGCCATCCGCGCGAGGCCGAGCGAGCGCTCGCGGCGGCCTCCGGGGATGCGGTCGCCGCCTTCTATCATGCGCTGGCCCTCTCGGCCCTCGAAAGGCACGAGCAGGCCGAGGCCACTTTTGCCGAGGCGGGCAAGCTCGGGTATGACAAAGTGGAAGCGACGATGCGCCGAGCCGGAGAGCTTCGCGCCCAGGCCAAGCTCACGGAAGCTGAGGCCATGCTGCGCAGCGTCGTCAACGAGGGGGCGCGTCGAGCCGAGTACTCGTATCAGATGGGGACGATCCGGGCCGACCGCGGCGACACCTACGGGGCCGTCGAGTACTTCGAGCGGGCCGTCGACATGGACCCGCGACACTCCCGAGCTTTGTTTCGCCTGGCCGTCGAAAACGCCACTCGCGGCAACGACGCCGAGGCGATCCGGCTTTACGAGCAGGCTCTCTCCCGTCCGCCGATCCATCTGGGCGCGCTGATGAACCTCGGGCTGATGTACGAGGACGACCAGAACTACCGGGCGGCCGCTTTTTGTTTCCGCCGCGTGCTGGAAGTCGATCCGACGAACGAACGGGCGCGGCTGTACTTGAAGGACATCGAGGCGGCCAGCGACATGTATTACGACGAGGACGCCGCCCGCGACGCCGCGCGGATGGAGGCGATCCTGGCCCGCCCGATCAGCGATTTCGAGCTGTCGGTTCGCAGCCGCAACTGCCTCGAGGCCATGAATGTGCACACGCTGGGCGATCTGACGCAGGTCACCGAGGAAGAGCTGCTCAATGGCCGCAACTTCGGCGAAACGTCGCTCCGCGAAGTCCGCGATTTGCTGTCCGTGCACGGGCTGAGAATTGGCCAGAACGTCGGCATGGGGGGCCGCCTGCGCGAGCCGCTGTTGGGTCCCGGCAGCTTGTCGCCCCAGGAGCAGGCCGTGCACCTGATGCCACTGTCGGACCTCAATCTGTCGGTCCGCGCGCGAAAGTGCATGTCGCGGCTGGGGCTGACGACGCTCGGCGACCTGATCCAAAAGACGCCGGACGAACTTCTGGGAAGCCGCAACTTCGGCGTCACATCGCTCAACGAGATCCGGGCAAAACTCGCCGAGATGAACCTCAAGCTGCGCAACGATTAGACCGGCATAACTGGCGAAGCACGAATAACGAAGCTCGAAGGAATGACGAAAGAATGACCAAATGACCTGAGCCCGAACGGAGATGTCCTGTTCCATAGTGCTTCGTGCTTTGGGCATTCCTTCGTCATTCGTGCTTCGTCATTTAAACCGTGCTTCGTTCCAAGGATGGATCTGACAGCCCATGAGGGGCAAGCTGATCACGTTCATTTTGCTGCTCGCCGTTGCGGGCCTCGTTGTCGGCT
>DASPSM010000127.1:0-4850 GCA_035623955.1 Planctomycetaceae bacterium | reverse complement strand
GTTGCCGCGGGAGACGACCGGCGGAGAGGTCATCATGTAAAGCGAGGGAGCCACCGCGTGCGGGATGGCTTTCGTGAGATCGACCTTTCCCTCTTCGCCGAACTCCGTTGCCGGCTTGCCCGATTTGGCGTCGATGGCCCAGAGCTTGGCGTCGTGCGTCGCGATGTAGATCCGCTCGATTGTGCCGTCGGTCCAGTACGCGACGCCGCGATTCACAAAGCCGAGATTGCCCGGCCGGCCGGCCTTGTAGCTTTCCGTATCGAAGACCCACTTCTCGATGCCGGTGACCCCGTCGATCGCCGCGACGTGACAGAGCGAACTCGTCGCATACAGGGTCCCGCCGATCATCAGCGGCGTGTCCTCGTACGCGAACGAGGTCAACCGGCGATTCTTCTTCTGCATCTCCACGTACGGAGATTTCCACGTCCACGCAACCGCCAGTTTGCTGACGTTGTCGCGATTGATCTGGTCGAGCGGCGCATACTTCGTGCTCCCCGGGTCGTGCGCATAGTAGCGCCATTCGCCCACGGGCTGCGCGGAGGGCCCTTCGGATCGGGCGCAGGGCGCAGCGGCCGCCGTGCACAGAAGTGCGCCGGCCAGCGCGAACGCCTGCAAGGCGAACGATCGTGATGAAGAAATGCCCAAGGAACTTGAGCGCCGTGGAGATGACAAGGCCCTCATTCGCCCGCGATTCATGTCAAGCGCCTCTCGAATGCTGGGGACGTGGGACGTGCAGAAAGGAATTCCTCTCTCATAGCCGTTGACAACCCGCGCCGTAACGGTACAAATGTACATATCAGGCCTGAGCATGGACAGCCAGCAACTGACGACCCGACAGGCTGAAAGCATGCGAAACGCCCTGATTCCGCACGTCCGCTACCTCTACAAAATGCAAACTCGCATGGAAAAAACGGGCTTTCCGCAATCCGACGAGCTGTTTCAAGCGACCCGACGCGCCTACGACGCGGCACAGGATCTGTGCATGAAACTGCACTATCTGTCCTGCAAAAGCGGCGTCGGAATCCAGAGCCGCGATGGCCAGAAGGAGGCCGCAAAATGAACCGCCAACAGTCGACGCCCCCGCCCCTTCCCGAATCCCTGGGAATCATCGTTCGCGAGTACCTCAAAGCGATGCCCGAGCGCCCGCGAGTCTGGCAGGAACCACGAGGCCACGATTCCCGTCTGGGTCCGCCCTCGACGCCGAGACGGAAGCTCCGAATCCCCGATGCCCGAAAAAGCGATTGACAGTCGCGCGCGGCGCTTCGCACATCGGTCGACAAGCGTGAGTCGAATCAAAACTCGTTCTACGACCGCGGCGTCCAGCCAAAGAGATGCTTCTGTTGGATCTCTTCCGCCACGCCTGGCGGAACCTGAGAACACCAGTCGGAGCCGCCCGACTGGATCTGTCGCAGCACCTGGTCGGAATCGATGCCTCGATAGGCAACGTTCGTCCGCTCGATCGGGACGACGTAGCGATTCTCGAGCAAGTGCTCGTACAGATGCCGCACGCGCTTGGGCACCTCCACGGTTTCGGCCGTGATCAGCCGTCCGGCGGCCTCGTCCCACCGCGGATAAACGTACATGCGGACGTTGTCGGCAAACAAACGGCCGATAGCTTCGAGCGTGCCGCCGCGCAGGCCCTCGTAGTGCTTATCGTCGAGGATGTCCAACAGCGCGGGGACGCCCAGCGCGATGCCGACCTTCTTCTGGGTATATCGCAAGAAATCGTCGACCAGGCCGTAGTAGGGACCGTGATTGGAAATCAGCACCGTCTTTCCCAAGATCCCGAGAACATCCACGCGATCGAGGAAGTCCTGCTTGTCGATGCCTTGCGTCGGATGCAGGTCGCGGAGCGTCAGCTCCATCAACACGATCGGCTCCTCGCCCACCAGCTCGGGCTCGGCCCGAAATTGATCGAGCCCTTTCTCCAGGAGGTCCATCGTCAGAAGGTTCACGGGACGGAACCGGCCCCGCTCAACGAGGATCGGCCGTTGATAAAGAACCTCAGCCGGCTGCACGACTTCACCCTGAGCGTTGAACAGGGCTGTGTCGGTGAAGGCGTGCTCGATCAACTGCAGGCACATCAGCCGATTGTCGACTCCGGAGAACGCGGGCCCGGAGAATTTGATCATGTCGATTTCGATCCGCTCGCGGCTCAGATTGTCGAACAGCGACAGCAAGAGTCCTTCCGGATCGCTGTGGCGATAGACCGCGCCATAAAGCAGGTTGACGCCCACCAGGCCGATCGCCTCGCGCTCTCGTTGCCGGTCGGTGTCGTGCGTCGTCACGTGGATGATGATCTGCGACGGCTCGGCTCGAGGCGCCGTTTGAAACATCACGCCCTGCCAGGCGTGGCCGTTGGACTTGCGCGCGCGGCTGTGCGACGCCGCCGTGTCGGCGAAGACAAAAAACGCCGTCTGCTCGCCGCGCAGCGGGCCGAGCCGCTCGAGCAAGAGCTCGTACTCGTAAACCAGCATGGCTTCGAGCCGCTTGCGGCTGACGTAACGCTCGGTGCGCCCGTAGATCGCGTCGCTGACCACCATGTCGTAGGCGGAGATCGTTTTGGCCACGGTCCCCGAAGCTCCGCCGACTTGAAAGAACCAGCGAACCACCTCTTGCCCTGCGCCGATCTCGGCGAAGGTCCCGTAAACCAGGGCGTCCTGGTTCATGCGGAGCGCTTTTTCTTCCGGCGTCAGGCGTTGTCCTTCCATCGGCTCGTCGTCCCTCGCAAACAGGAGCGGCCAGGCGGATCGCATCAAATCCTGACCGATTCCGCGCCGCGGCGAAAGGCCGCGCCTCAATTGAAGTCCGTTTTCCAGTGAGTCTCAAGGATTGATTCGCCCCAAAGCGGCCGCAGCCGATTGCGGATTCCTCAGCAGTTGCTCAGAATCACGGCGCGAAGCGAATCCACCCGCGGGCCAAACTCTCCCGGAAGGCCAGGCATGAGCGTTCCCTGTCTCTTACGCGGCCGGTGCATCTCCTTGGCAATCGGCGCGCTTGTGACGGCGCTGCCGGTGACGGCCAGTGCTGATCTCGACACTCGTCCCTTGCCGTTCACCTTCGAGACGGCGTTTCCACAGCTCGTGTGGACGGGCTGGAAGAGCGTCGATGCCGATGGAGTCGCCACACTGCTACGGCCGATTCTGGTGACGCACGCGGGCGATGGGTCAAACCGGCTCTTTGTGCCGACGCAGCACGGCGTGATCCATGTCTTTGCCAACGATCAGAGCGCCAAACAGACTGGCGTGTTTCTCGATATCAGCTCCAAAGTCTCGTACGACGACAAAATGAACGAAGAGGGATTCCTGGGTCTGGCCTTTCCGCCCAACTACCGCGAAACGGGGCGATTTTTCGTCTACTACACGAACACGCACCGGCCGCATCAGAACATTCTGGCCAGTTACCGCGTCCGCAAGGACGATCCCAATCGAGCCGACCCCGACTCCGAAGAGATCCTGTTCACTTTCAAGAAGCCGTTCTGGAACCACGACGGCGGCACGCTTGTGTTCGGGCCCGACGGGTATCTGTACGTGGCGCTCGGCGACGGCGGGGCCGCCAACGATCCGCTGGGGCACGGACAGCGGCTCAATACCTGGCTCGGGAAGATCCTGCGGGTCGACGTCGATCACCGCGACGAGGGTCTGCCGTACGCCATTCCGAAGGACAATCCTTTCGTGGGCAAAGACGACGCGCGGCCGGAGATCTGGGCCTATGGCCTGCGCAACGTGTGGCGAATGGCCTTCGATCGCAAAACGGGCGTTTTGTGGGCCGCCGACGTCGGCCAGGACACGTGGGAAGAGATCGACCTGATCGTGAAGGGGGGCAATTACGGCTGGAACCTGCGCGAAGGCCGCAATGTCTTCGGCGATCACGGCTCACCGCCGCGCCCCGATCTGATCGAACCGATCTGGGAGTATCACCACAACCTGGGCAAATCGATCACGGGCGGCTTCGTCTATCGAGGCAAGCAATTCCCAGAACTCGACGGCGCCTATTTGCACGCCGATTACGTCGTCGGCCGCGCCTGGGCACTCTGGTACGACCCGCAGCAAGACCGCGTGACGGCCCACCGCGAGATCGCGTTGCCGAACAAAACCCCCGTCATGTCGTTCGGCGAAGACCAACAGGGCGAAGTCTATGTCACATTCGCCGCCGCCAACGGCCGCGGGATATTACGCCTCGCGCGCACGCGGCCAAACAAATGATCGCCGCCGTAGGGTGTGACAAGGCCGCCGCGGCCGCCGGCACACCATTGTGACGCTCGTGACGAAATCCGACTACAACTGAATTCGAATCGGCTCTTTCATTCGAGCTTCGTGCTGCTTCGCTGAGTCTAGAACGGTGTGCCGGCGTCCGCCTTCGGCGGCCTTGTCACACCCTACGCCAGCAGGCGCACCGTTCCGCCCCACCAAGGGCGTTTACCGCGCGAAAGTCAGCCCCGGGTCGTTCGGCGGGCCGCCGACCATTTTGAAGGAGAAGCGGTCCGTGCCCTCCGCGTTGACTTTGGCGACCATCGTGCCGCCGTTGTCGTAATCGAGTACGAGCGTCGTTCCGGCTAGCTCGTATTTGCCGTCGAATGACTGCGTCTTGTCGGGACGCGCGTACTTCCAATTAAAGCGGCCATCGGTCCCGAGCGAGAGGTCGATCGCCCCGCCACCCGCCGGGGGTGTCGCATGCCAAGACCCCGTGATGTTGGAGGGTGCCGTGAGTTGCGTGTCGGGCGGCACGGCCGGCAGAGCTTCGGCAGTTGCCGGTGGGCTCGCATTGCCGCTGTCTGACGACTGAATCATCGCGAGCAGTTGGCGCGAGACCCGGTCGTTCGGAGCCAGCTTGACGACTTGCTCCAACTG
>DASPSM010000121.1:0-2953 GCA_035623955.1 Planctomycetaceae bacterium | reverse complement strand
TTGAAGCTTTCCCCAGGCTTCGTGAGATCGCTCATCCGGGCCGCTCGTTTGACCTGTCGGTCGTCGGCGCCAAAGAGGTAAGAAATCTTGGCGGCATTGCTCGAGCATCCGAGGTCCTTCAACAACAATGCATAGAACAAGGCCGAGCGCTCATTGGCGGGCAATCGAAGCTCCTCCGCCAAGCGCATGCCGATCAGGGCGCTGCGCATGCAGTGCCCCTGAGGCTGGCCCTGCGTGATGTCGAGTGCGACGGAAAGCGCGGAAATAATCTCCGAAAAGCGGATTTCAGTCGCCTCGATGAGCCGGGTCGAAGTGGGAGAGCCGCTCGCGGTTTTCGCGGTGCGCGCATCGCGACGGTTTTCGGTCAGCATTTCGTCAGCCTCGTGGTTGGATTGAAGCGCAGGCAACCGCAATGGCCTGTCCAAAAGGATAGCCCACACGCATCGACCAGGAGTGACCCAATGCGCAAAAGTCACCAGGCGAGTGCTACGAGTTCAAATCCAAGCACTCGGTCTAAGCAATTGAAGAGGCACGGGTTAGCGACTCCGCGTTGACGGCCCGCCACGCGCGTGCCAATTTGTTAACATTTGGAGAAATTGAGCGCGCCAGCCGCTAGCACTATTTGCCGGCCAGGACGCCTTTGTCGGTAACGAAATCCTCGGCCGTTTCGCGACTGATCTTGCCGGCGACGAAGAGCTGCCGCACCGATTCGTCCAGCGGAAGCATTCCCTCGGCGCGGCTGGTGAGAATGTTCCGATCGATGCTCTCGTCCTTGCCCGTGCGGATGGCGCTGGCGATTGGCGAATTGTTGAACAGGATCTCCAAGGCCAACTCGCGCTTCCCGCCGGCGACGCTGGGCAGCAGGTGCTGGCAAACGACCGCGCGGAGGCTGAAGGCGAGCTGACCCCGAATTTCGCTCTGCACGTGTTGCGGAACGAGATCGACGTAGCGCGAGATCGCCCCCTTCGCGTCGCGCGTGTGGAGCGTGGCAAACACAAGGTGGCCCGTCTCAGCGGCGCTCAGGGCCATCTGAGCCGTGTCACGGTCGCGGATCTCTCCGACGAGGATGATGTCCGGGTCTTGTCTCAGGCCGTATTTCAGCCCCTCGGCGAACGAGGCCACGTCGCGGCCCACCTCGCGCTGCGTGACAATCGAGCTGTCGCTGCTGGCAAAGACGTACTCGATTGGTTCTTCGAGGGTGATGATCCGGTAGTCCCCCTCGCGGGCCAGAAGATTGATCAACATCGCGAGAGTTGTGGTCTTCCCCGCCCCGGAGACCCCGGAAATCAACACGAGTCCGTTGCGGAAATGAGTCAGCCGCTGGGCCAGTGCGAGCGGAAAGCCCGCCCAAAGAAAATCCGGGATATCGGAGGGAATAATGCGAAAGCAGGCCCCCATGCCGGGGCCGCTCAGAAAGTAGTTGACCCGCAGTCGCCGCCTCTTTCCGCCGACGTCCAACTCCAGGGCGAAGTCGGCGTTGTGCTCGCGCTCGAACTGCTCCTGCGACCGCGGCGGACAGAATGCCAAGAGCGCCGCCCTTGCGACCTCGGCAGTCAGCACGGGGCCGCTTGTGGGCTGCAGCCGCCCGTGCAAGCGCATTGTCGGCCGATGGCCGACCACGACATGCAAATCCGAGGCCCCCTGCTCGACCGCTTGCGCGAGAGCCGGGCGAAGCCATGACGTCTCCGGAGCGTCCTCGTTCATAGGATCGTCGTCCTGTGGGCGCGTACGAGATCAGTCGCGGCTCGGGATGCCATCGTAGAGCCAGGGAGGGCCACGAACAACGAACGGGAGATCGGGCTCGGCACCAGGATTCATAGGTTGCCGGGAGCGAGGCCGCCCCAGCCGGGGGCTGCGTCGGGCCCCAGAAACCCGGTGAAAAGCCCCTCTTCAGGTTTCTTAGAAATCGAGCCGGGCGTTGATACTCGTCAGCCGCGACTTGCGGTAGGATGGTTTTCCGGGATTCGTCGGCAGATTTTGCTTCCACAAGGGCTCTACCATGCGACGGTTGCTTGCTGTTGTTTGTGTGCTGGCGGGAGGGCTGACCGCGCGGGCCGAAGCGCCCGTTAAGGTCGTTTCGATCGAAGGCGTCACCGAATATCGGCTCGCTAACGGCGCGCGAGTGCTGCTGTTCCCCGAGATGTCGCGGCCAACGGTGACCGTCAATCTGACGGTGCTTGTCGGAAGCCGTCACGAAGGTTACGGCGAGACGGGCATGGCGCATTTGCTCGAGCACATGGTCTTCAAGGGAACGCCCAACCACCCCAACGTTCCCAAGGCCCTGCGCGATCACGGCGCGAGCTTTAACGGCACCACCAACGAGGATCGCACCAACTATTTCGAGACGATGCCCGCGAATGACAAGAATCTCGAATTCGGGATTGCACTCGAATCCGACCGCCTGGTGAACAGCTTCATCAAGCGCGACGACTTGATTTCCGAAATGCCCGTCGTCCGCAACGAGTTCGAACGTGGCGAGAACAGCCCAGTCGCCGTTTTGGATCAGCGAATTCGCGCGGCGGCCTACGAATGGCACAACTACGGCAAGTCGACAATCGGCAACCGATCCGACATCGAGCGCGTGCCGATCGAAAGCCTGCAGGACTTCTACCACAAGTACTATCAGCCCGATGACGTGGTGCTGATCGTCGCCGGCAAGTTCGAAGAGCCCAAGGCCCTCGCGCTCGTCGAGCAATATCTGGGCTCGATCCCCAAACCGAATCGCGATCTCCCCAACACCTATACCGAGGAACCGGCTCAAGACGGCGAGCACACAGTGACCCTGCGCCGCGTGGGCGTCGTCGGCGAGGTCGGCGTGTGCTATCACGTTCCGGCGGCCGCCCACAAAGACTGGGCGCCGCTCAACCTCCTCGACGGCATCATTGCGCAGGCGCCCAATGGCCGGCTCTACAAGGCCCTGGTCGAATCGAAGCTGGCCACGACCGTCAACGCC